>JAFXQI010000015.1 GCA_017527155.1 Kiritimatiellia bacterium | reverse complement strand
TGGAAAAGGCGCGAGTCCGGACCTTCAAGCGCTTGCAAAACCTCGTCGCCCTGTGTGTCCTCGCCTATGCCGCGCTCGCCCATTACCTGCCGACGTGCGGGGATGCGGCCATCCGTCTGGCCAAGGCCATGAAAGACAATTGTGGGGCCCTCAACCTCCCGTTCCGCTCCTATGTCGCCAACTTGCGGGAGCTGTTGCGGATGACCGCCATCCGTTGCATCACGGGCCGCCCCAAAAAAAGAAGGCCTCCAAGCCTGACACCCCTCCTCCCCGGCTTCTCGTAAATCTCCCGCCATCTGCTTCCCCGCAAAAAGCGGGATAAGGGTGGAGGGAACAGCCTCGGCTGGGGGAAGGCAGGGACCCGGAGGAGCGGATGGGTGATTTTTTCATGGAGGGAATGATGGGGAGATTCAATGGGAAAATCCGGTGTTTTCCTTGATATCGCGAGTGTCCGGAAAAGGGGATGGGATTGGTGTGAGGATGGGGGGAACAGGGGGGAGCGGGGAGAGGGCAGCGGGATGGTGCGGAGGAGGACGGGGGGGGCCGCATCCGGCTTGCGGCGGGGAGGGAGTTTGGCTATGCTGGGGGCATGGAAGGACGAGGACGAAGGAGACGGCCATGATCAAGAACATCCTGTTTGGCAGCGACGGATCGCCCTACGGGGCGGTGGCGGGGGAATACGCATTCGACCTGGCCGACCGCCTGGATGCGCGGCTGGAGGCGGTCCACGTGGTGGATTCGCGGCGGCTGGAACCGATGCCCATGCCCCACGCGGCGGGGTGCCTGACCTGGATGCCGCCCGGCATCGGCGACCACCTGCGCACGGTGCTGGCGGAGCGGGGGAAGGCCATCCTGGCAGACATCGCGGCGGAGGGGGAGCGCCGGGGCATTCCGGTGCAAACCTCGCTGGAGTTCGGGGTTCCGCCGCTGGTGTTCGAGCAGATCCAGGCCCGCACGGAACTGGTGGTGCTGGGGCGGCGCGGCGAGCACGCGGCATCGGGCGGCGACTATTCGGGTTCGACGATGGACCGCTTCATCCGGCGTGCCTCGCGGTGCTGCCTGGTGACGCCGGGCAAGTTCGCGCCGGTGGGGAAGATCCTGGTGGCGGTGGACGGCTCGGTCTGCGCGTCGCGGGCGCTCCAGGACGCGGCGGAGCTGGCGAACGCGCTGCGCGCGCCGCTGGTGATCCTGACGGTATCCGAACGGGAGTCGGATTTGCCGGATGCGGCGACGACGGCGGAGAACGCCCACAGCCTGGTCCGCGCGCACGACTGCGCGGCGGCGGCGATGACGGCGGTGGGCGCGCCGGCGTTGCGGATCCTGGAGACGGCGGCCTCGGCCGGGTGCGATCTGGTGGTCCTGGGGATGCACGGGCACGGGTGGATCTACGACCGTCTGATCGGGTCGGTGGCCGCGCACGTGGTGTCGCACGCGGAAATCCCGGTGCTGCTGGTGCGGTAGGGGGCGGCTCCCGGAGTTCCGACGCATGGCCCCCGCGGCCCCATCCCCCTACCCCGCCGCCCCCGCCGACGCCCTCGCCATCGAGCGCGTCTCCGTCCGCTACCCCATCCGCCGCGGCGTGTTCGCCCGCGTCCGCGGCGCCGTGCACGCCGTCGAGGACGTCACCCTCCGCCTGGCCCCCGGCGAAACCATCGGCCTCGCGGGCGAATCCGGATGCGGCAAGACGACCCTCGGCCGCGCCGTCGCCGGCCTCGAACCCCTCGCGGCCGGCCGCATCGCCATCGGCGACCGAACCCTTTCCGAAGCCGGACGCCCCCTCCGCCGCACCCGCGCGGACCGCCGCCGCATCCAGATGGTGTTCCAGGACCCGCTCGCCGCGCTCAATCCGCGCCTGACCGCCTGCGACCTCGTCACCGAAGGCCTGGCCGAACACGGCCTCCTCGGCGGCGAAACCCGCGAGGAAGCGGCGGCGCGCCTGCTCGCCGAAGTCGGCCTCGGCCAAGACGCCCTCTGGAAATACCCCTTCGAGTTTTCCGGCGGCCAGCGCCAGCGCATCTGCATCGCGCGGGCGATGGCGCTGCGTCCCGACTGGGTGGTCTGCGACGAAGTGGCCAGCGCGCTCGACGTCAGCGTGCAGGCGCAGGTCATCAACCTCCTGACGGACCTCAAGGCTCGCCACGGCGTCTCCTACCTGATGATCGGCCACGACCTCGGCGTCCTCCGCCACGTCTCCGACCGCATGGCCGTCATGTACCTCGGGCGCATCGTCGAACTCGGCCCCGCCGACGCCGTCGTCGACCGCCCCCTCCACCCCTACACGCGGGCTCTCCTCGCCGCCGTGCCCGTGCCCGGCGGTCCCCGCGGCACCGCCCGCAAGGTCCTGCGCGGGGAACCGCCCTCCGCGGCCAACCCGCCCCCCGGGTGCCCCTTCCATCCGCGCTGTCCCCTCGCCCGCGGAGAATGCCGCCGCGCCATGCCCGGGCTTGCCGGCGACGCCGGCCACCTTGTCGCCTGCCACCGCGCCGGAGACGCGCCATGACCGCACCCGCCCCCGTCCTATCCGCCCGCGATCTCCGCATCGTCTACCGCGCCCCCGGCGCCGCCGCGCCCGTGCCCGTCGTCGAAGACGTCTCCTTCGACCTGCATCCGGGCCGCATGCTCGCCCTCGTCGGCGAATCCGGCTGCGGAAAAAGCGTCACCGCCGCCGCCCTCGGCGGACTCCTCCCGCGCGGCATGGAACTCGCCTCCGGGCGCATCGACGCCGCCCCCGGCGTCCTCCGCGCCGGCCGCGGACTCGCCTACGTCTTCCAGGACCCCGGCGAATGCCTCGACCCCGTATTCCGCGTCGGCCGCCAGATCGTCGAAGCGATGCCGCCCGCCGACCGCCGCCATTCCGCCGACCGCCTCCGCGCGCTCCTCGTGCAGGTCGGCTTCCACGACCCCGACCGCGTCGCCCGCTCCTACCCCCACCAGCTTTCCGGCGGCATGCAGCAGCGCGCGATGCTCGCGATGGCGCTCGCCGGACGCCCGCGCATCCTGGTCGCCGACGAACCCACCACCGCCCTCGACGTCACGGTCCAGGCCCGCCTCCTGCGCCTCCTGGCCGACCTCCAGCGCAGCGGGAACCTCGCCGTCCTGCTCATCACCCACAACCTCGGCGTCGTGGCCGAAGTCGCCGACGACCTCCTCGTCATGTACGCCGGGCGCGCCGTCGAAAGCGGCCCCGTCTCCCTCCTCTCCTCCCCCCGCCACCCCTACGTCGAAGGCCTTCTCCGCGCCCTTCCCCGCCTCGCTCCCGACGCCCCGCCCCTCGAAGGCATCCCCGGCCAGGTCCCCGCCCTCGGCCGACGCCCCGCCGGGTGTCCTTTCCATCCGCGCTGTCCTCTCGCCCGCCCCGGATGCGCCACCGCCGTCCCCCACCCTACCCGCGGCCCCGCCGGACACACCGTCGCCTGCCACGTCCGCGCCTTCCCCTCCCCTTCGGAGTCCACCCCATGACCGCCCCCGCCGCCGACTCCCCCGTCCTCCTCCGCGCCGAAGACGTCCGCGTCGTCTACCGCCGCGCCGGTCGCCGCACCGAAGCCGTCAAGGGCGTCACCTTCGACCTCCGCGAAGGCCGCTGCCTCGGCATCGTCGGCGAAAGCGGGTCCGGCAAGAGCTCCCTCGCCCGCGCCCTCCTCGGACTCGAACCCGACGCCGCCACCGGCCGCGTCCTCTTCCGCGGACGCGACGTCCTGACCATGGACCGCGACGCCCGCGCCGCCTTCCGCCGCGAAGCCCAGATGGTCTTCCAGGATCCCCTCGGCTCCCTGAACCCCCGCATGCGCGCCGGCGACGCCCTTGCCGAAGTCCTCCTCGTCCACGGACGCGCCAGGACCCGCCGCGAAGCCGCCGAACAGGCCTCCGAATGGCTCTCCGTCGTCGGCCTCGACGCCGACTACGCCCCCCGCTACCCCCACGAACTCAGCGGCGGCCAGCGCCAGCGCGTCAACCTCGCGCGCTCCCTCTGCACGGGGGCGACCTTCCTGATCGCCGACGAACCCGTCAGCGCCCTCGACGTCAGCGTGCAGGCGCGCATCCTGAACCTGATGAAAGACCTCCAGCGAACCCGCGGCATCACGTGGATCCTGATCGGCCACGACCTGGCGGTGATGCGCGCGATGGCCGACGACCTTCTCGTCATGCAATCCGGCGGATGCGTCGAATCCGGCCCGGCCTCCGCGGTCCTCTTCGCCCCCCGCCACCCCTACACCCGCACCCTTCTCTCCTCCGTCCCCGACGTCCCCTCCTCCCTCTCCCGCCGGTTTGCGACCTGAAAGCGAATCCATGACCGCCCCCGCCGCCCCTACCCCTTCCCCTTCCGTTCCGGCCGCTCCGGCCCCGCGCCGCGCCCGCCGCCAGGCCGCCGCCGCGGTGATCCTGCTGGCCGCCGGCCTGCTGCTGACTCTCCTGCTGGCGCTCGACCTGGCCCACCGCGCCCGCCGCGCCGCCTACCGCGATTTCCTTGCCGAAGCCGACGGCGCCCGTGCCCGCGCGGCCCGCGAGCTCCAGCTCTACCTCGACGTATTCGACTCCATCCGCCGCCTCCACGGCCTTTCCGACCGGGTCACGCCGGAAGCGTTCGCGGAAATCGCGCAGAAAGGCATGCTCCACCAGCAGCGCGTCCTCGGCGCCTACGGCTTCGCGCAGATCCTCCCCGAGGCCGACCGTGCCGCCGCCGAGCGCCAGGGCTCGCCCATCGTCGAAAACGACGGCCGCGGCGGCTACGTTCCCGCCCCGTCCCGTCCCGCCTACTTCCTCCTCACCTACCAGACCCCGCCAAGCGGCCTCGGCGTCCCCACCGGCTACGACTTCGGCTCCGATCCCGCCGCCCACGGCGCGCTTTCCGAGATGTTCCGCCATGCCATCTTCACCGTCGCGCCGACGCCCGACCCCGGCGCGTTCCTTCTCTTCGCCCCCACCCTCTATCTCGCCGATCCCGCGGCGCCCGCACCCGTTCCCTCCGGCTTCGCCGTCGCCCTCTTCTCCCCCGCGCGCCTGCTTGCGCCCGTGGCCGGCGACCTCCGCCGGACCGCCATCGCCCTCCTCCCCCCCTCCCCCGCCGCGGAGGCCCGCCGCGCCGCCGCCGGCCTCTCCGCCCCCGCCGGAACGCGATGGCTCACGGCCTTCCCCGTCGCCATCGGCCAGCAGGAGTGGCTCTTCTGCGCCGAGTCCGCGCCGTCCTTCTGGCTCCCGAAACTTCCCCGCACGCCCCTCCTGGCCGCCGCGCTCGGGGTCCTCCTCTCCCTCGGACTTTTCCTCTGGCTGTGGGGGGCCTCCCGGCAGACCGCGCAGGTCGAGCGCCTCGTCCGCCGCCGGACCGCCCAGCTGGCGGACGCCAACCGCCGTCTCGGCGACCTCATGGAAGAGCGCTGCCAGCTCGAAGAGAGCGTCCTGCGCATCGGCCGCGAAGAGCGGACCCGGGTCGGCCGCGACCTCCACGACTCGCTCGGACAGAAACTCACCGGCGCCCTCTACCTCTTCACCGCCTGGAGCCGCCGCCACGCCCCGCCCGGCGATCCCGACGCCGCGCAGATCGCCTCCACCCTCAAGGACGCCGTCACGCAGGTCCGCCGCATCGCCCGCGGACTGGCTCCGGTGGCGCTGACCGAGGACGGCCTGCCCGACGCCCTCCGCGCCCTGGCCTCCGAAGCCTCGGCCCTCTATCCCCTCGACGTCGATTTCTACTACGAGCGCGAAGGCCGTCCCCGCGACGCCGCCGCCGCCGAGCATCTCTACCTCATCGCGCAGGAAGCCGTCACCAACGCCGCCAAGCATTCCGGCGGGACCCGTGTCGTCCTCACCCTCGACTTCCCCCCCGAAGGCGGCCTCCTGGCCATCGAAGACGACGGCCGCGGCATGGCGGCGGCCGACGCCCCGGACGCCGTCGGCGGCAACGGCCTTCGCATCATGCGCCACCGCGCCGACATCCTCGGCGGCACCCTTTCCTTCGAGACCTCCCCCGCCACCGGCACCCGCATCGCCGTCTCCTTCCCCGCCGCCCCCGCCTGAACCCGCCGGAAACCACGCGGAAAATTTTTTCCAATCATTGGAAAACGGCCGGAATTTTTTTCCAATCATTGGAAAAACAAGGCAGAATTTTCCAACCATTGGAAACTTTTTTTCCAATCATTGGAAAAACCGGGCCCATTTTTCCAACCATTGGAAAACTTTTTTCCAACCATTGGAAAACGGAGTTGCCAGGCGCAAACCGTGTGGTTTTGCTTGTGGGAAGCCGTGGTGGTGGGGCGAGCTCTCCGAGCGAGCCGTTCCAAGCGTTTGAACGGCTCGCACGGAGTGCTCGCCCCACCACATGATCCCCACCACACCATTTCGCAAAGCGCCCTGAATTCCCCGAAGAACCAAAACTGTTCACGGCCCGCCGCCGGGCGCGGGGGCGGCCCAATCGGGTTCCCAACGGTTGTGGTAGGCGTTGTAGTGGAGGCCGGCGACGCGGCCGGAGGCGTCGAAGTAGAGGATGGCGCCGTCCCAGTCGGCGCCGTGAAGGAAGAGCGGGAAATCCAGCCAGGAGGGGGGACGGAGACTTCGGACTTCCAGTTCGCGGACCGCGGGTCGGGAATCGGGAACGAGGTGGGTGCCGGGCATGACTTGCTCCGTTGCACGCGCTTCGGGGTGCAGGCGGCGGGGGAAGAGGGCGCGGACTTCGGTTTCGGTCATGCCGGGGGCGACGTGTTTGACGTGGGGGAGGACCATGCTGTAGCGCTCCCAGAGGGTGGTCGCGCTGCAGGAGGCGAGGATGAGGAGGAAAAAGATGATCCACATCCGCGTGATGGCGCGGCAGAGGGAGGGAATGCAACCCTTGGGGGAGGCGTCGATGCGGCGCTTGAGCTGCCGGCGGCGTGCCCGCAGGTATTCTTCGGTGGAGCGGGGCTCAGGCCTGTTCGATGGCATCGACGACCCCGACGACGACGGAGCGGACGGGGCCGTCCTTGCTCTCGAACACCTGGCGGGCGCCGTTGCCCTCGTCGAGGACCAGGACGGTTTCGTCGGCGCCGGTGCCGGCGGAGTCGGCCGCGACGAGGTAGCCGGACTGCGGGGTGCCGTCCATCGAGATTTTCTCGATCAGCAGCAGGCGCTTGCCGTCGTAGAAGGGGTGGTTGATGGTGGAGGTGATGTCGCCGACGACGCGTCCGAGGATCATTGGGGCACCGGTCCTTTCCAGTCGGGGGCCTTCAGGGAATCGACCAGCCCGATGATGGCGTGGTCCACGGGCACGAACCACGGGTCGAGCGCCAGCGCGGCTTCGCGTCCGCCTTCGTAGTAGACCAGTTCGCCCGGCCCCGCCATGCGCGTGGAATCGGCGCAGACGATCGGGGTGCCGGTCTCGGTGCCGTCCTTGGCCAGGGGCTGGACCCAGAGCATGGGGACGCCCTGCAGGCCTTCGTAGACCTGCGTGGAAACGAGGGTGCCGATGACTTTGCCCAGCAGCATGGCGCGCTTCTCCGCGTGAATCAGCTGGCGGTTTCGCCTTCGAGGGGCAGCGCGGAGCAGAGGTCGAAGCGGGTGGAGTCGCCGAGCAGCGCGAGCAGCGCGGTGTGGGGCGCGGTCAGCAGGCGGTGCTGGGCGGCGATGCCGCGCCCTTCGAGGACGCCCAGGGCGAGCTCCTGCGCGGCTTCGAGGTCGTAGAGGTCGCCCTGGATGACCGCCAGTCCGCGGCCGTCCATGCGCGGGTCGCCGGCGCGGAATTCGAGGAGGGAGACGGGGACGCCCTTGAGGGCCTTCTCGATGGCTTCGATGTTGCAGGAGACGGTCGGGGTTTCGAGGACCCACACGGGCTGCTCGGAATCGGGCGCGCGGCGGGTGCCGTCGAGGAGGGCGGAGTAGAGGTCGGGATGGATGTCGGGCAGGATGACGTTGTCGGCCACCTGCAGGCCGCCCTGGAAGAGCGCCTCGGCGTGCGCTTCCTCGACGGAGGCGGTGGTGCCGGCGAAGACCAGCAGCTGGCGGCCGCGGCCGATGGTGCCGGAGCGGACCAGCGATACGGGGGCGCGCTTGAGGGCGGCGTCGGCGGCGAAGATGCCGGCGGGCACGCTGTCGAACTCGATGGCGGCGAAGGCGGGGAAGGGTTTGCTCATGTCGGTTTTCTCCTCGGACTCTTGTCTATCCCAAATCTTGTCTCATGCTCACACGATGCGGAACCGGTCCACCAGCGTGCAGCGCCGGATGCGCGAGAAGCTCCTCGACGTGGTGAGCCCTTCGCCCGTCGGCGACGCGATGGTGAACGAGGTGTACCCCTCGCCGCCGAACCCGAGTCCGTTCAGCGAGGGACCGTTCTTGACGAAGATGGAGCAGTTGCACTCCTTCGCCATCCGCGAGAGGTTGTCGATGTTGCGCGAATGCATGATCGCGGTGTGGTAGCACTGCCCTTCCATCTCCAGGCCCAGGTCGATCGCCGCCCCGGCGTTCTTCGCGCGCGTGATCGGCATCACCGGCATCATCTGCTCCGTCCAGAGCAGCGGGTGGTCGTTCGGCACTTCCACGATTGCCAGGCGCGTGCTGGAAGGGGCGGAGATGCCCATCTGCGCGAGCAGGTCGTCCGCGTTCTGGCCGATGCACTTCTTGTTGACGGTGGCCTTGCCGCGCGGGCCGGCCATCTTCGTGAAAATCACCTGCTCCATCGCGGGGATCTTGCTCTTCGGGATCAGCACCGCGTTGTGGTGCAGCATCGCCTGGATGAGCTGGTCGGCGACGGAATCGACGACGATCGTCTCCTTCTCCTCGATGCAGATCATGTTGTTGTCGAAGGACGCGCCCATCACGATGGACTCCGCCGCGTGGTCGATGTCCGCCGTCTCGTCCACCACCACCGGCGGATTGCCCGGCCCCGCGCAGATCGCGCGCTTGCCGGCGTTCATCGCGGCTTTGACCACGCCTTCGCCGCCCGTCACGGAGAGCACGCGGATCCCCGGATGGTGCATGATCTGCCCCGCCGACTCGATGGTCGGGTTCGAGATGCACACCACCGTGTTCGGCGGCCCTCCCGCGGCCGTGATGGCCTTGTTCAGCAGCGCGACCGTCTCGATGGAGACGTACCGCGCCGCCGGGTGCACGCTGAAGACCACGACGTTGCCCGCCGAGAGCATGCAGATGGTGTTGCAGATGATCGTCGCGACGGGGTTCGTCGTCGGCGTGATGGCCCCGATGACCCCGTACGGCGCGTACTCGACCAGCGTCAGGCCGTGTTCGCCGGTGAACGCGCGCGTGAGGAGGCCCTCCGTGCCGACGCTCTTCTCGATGGCGAGCGCGTTCTTGGCGACCTTGTCCTCGAAGCGGCCGTAATGGGTTTCCTCGACCGCCTTCTTCGCCAGCGCCGCCGAGTTCTCGGCCATGACGGCGCGGATGTTCGCGATGATGCGGCGCCGCACGTCCAGCGGCAGGTTCGTGAAGACCGGGAACGCCTTGCGCACGGCCGCGACCGCGTCGTCCACCGTGTCGAAGACCCCCATCGCGCCGGCGGGAATCGTCCCCTTGTACGGCGCGGAAGCCGCCGCACCGGACGAGGACGCGCGGGCTGCGCCGCCGCCGCCGCGCATGTCGCCGGCGATCCGTTGGGCGATGGCTTCGATGTCCTGGTCGGTCAATCTCATGTTCGCTACTCCGCGTTCTGGCTTCAGACCCGCACTTTCCCACACTCCGCCCCCCCATTGCAAGCCCCGCGCCCCTCCCTTGCGAAAACGCTTCACCAAGGCGCGGACGGCGGGGCGCCCATGGCCCGGGCAGGGCGGCCATGGGGTCCGCCGGAGGACGGAGCGGCTTGGCGTTCATGGGGGCTGGAATGATCGGAAACCGGGTGTTTTCCAAGGATTTTCCTTGATATCGCGTTTGCGTGCGTCCACCCCGGCGCGGCGTGCCCCACGGGCGGGTTGCATTTTGCGGGGGGGGTGGTAGAGTGCGCGTCCATGCAAGAGAAACGGAAAATCGCGGTGTTGGTGGGGGATGGAATGGGCGACGACCCGGTCGCGGCGCTCGGCGGGAAGACGCCGCTGCAGGTCGCGAAGATGCCGGACATCCGGCGGGTCGCCGCGCTCGGGCACGTGCAGCTGGTGCAGACGGTCCCGGACGGAATGGCGCCGGGGAGCGACGTCGCGAACATGGGGCTGCTCGGCTACCACGCGGGGGAGAATTACACCGGGCGGGCCGCCATCGAGGCCGCCGGGGCGCGGATTCCGCTCGCGGCGGACGATGTGGCGTACCGGACGAACCTGGTCACGGTCGGCGACGACGGGACGATGGTCGATTACTCGGCCGGCGACATGCCGACGGAGGACGGGCGGGCGCTCATCGCGTCGCTGGACGAAGCGGCCGCGCGCGAGGGGCTCAAGTTCCACGGCGGCGTGAGCTACCGCCACCTGCTGGTGCTGCGCGGCGGGCCGACGGGGCTGGTCTTGACGCCGCCGCACGAGATTTCGGGGCGGCCGGTCGCGGAGTACCTTCCGCGCGGCGAGGGGGCGGAGCGGCTGCTGGAGCTGATGGAGCTCTCGAAGAAGGTGTTTGCGGGGCATCCGGTCAACGCGGCGCGGCGGGCGGCGGGAAAGCGTCCGGCGACGCAGATCTGGCCGTGGGGGGCGGGGAAGGCGATGCGGCTCCAGCCGTACCGGGAGCGCTACGGGCTGGAGGGGGGCGTCATCACGGCGGTGGATTTGGTGCGGGGGCTGGCGGAGCTGTGCGGGCTGGAGGTCATCCGGGTTCCGGGCGCGACGGGGTGGATCGACACGAACTACGCGGGGAAGGGGCAGGCGGCGATCGAGTGCCTGGGACGGTCGGACTTCGTGTACGTGCACGTGGAGGCGCCGGACGAGTGCGGCCACAAGGGGATGCCGGAGGCGAAGGTGGAGGCCATCGAGAATTTCTCGCGCCATGTGGTGGGGCCGGTCTGGGCGGCGTTGGAGGCGGCGGGCAAACCGTACCGGCTGCTCGTCTGCACGGACCACCGCACGCCCGTCGCAAAGCGCGGCCACACGGCGGACCCGGTTCCGTTCGCGTGGCTGGACGGGCCGGTCGGCGCGGCGGCCGCGGGGTCGGCGGCGGCCGCGTTCGACGAGTCGGTGCCGGTGTCGGGCGCCATCAAGCCGCCGCTCGCGTGCCACATCGTGGATTCGCTGCTGCGGCACTGAGCGGGGGCGCGGCGGCAAGCCAATGGGTGATGGCGTGGGTGGTTCCTTGGGCTCCCCTTCCACGAAGGCGCGGCAAGATGCCGCACCCCCGGAAGGGACGCAACACCTTATGGAGAAGCGTTGCGGGGCTTCCGGAGGTGCGGCTTCCAGCCGCGCCGCATCCGCGTGTGGCGACGACCTTGTCCGCTTGATTGCGGAGCGGGAGCCGAACATCTGCCAGGTTTGCGTGCGGCGGGGCGGGCGGGAGGTCTGGGCGCGGGAGTGGAACGGGTACGGGCGGGCGGACTGCGTGCACGTCATGTCGGCGACGAAAAGCGTGGTGGCGCTGCTGGTCGGGATTGCGGTGGACCGGGGGATGATCGGAAGCGTGGATGACAAGGTGCTGGCGTTTTTCCCGGATTACAAAATCAAGCGGGGCGAGAAGACGCTCCAGGAGGTGACCATCCGGCATCTGCTGACGATGCGGGCGCCGTACAAGGGGAAGGGGGACCCGTGGGCGAAGGTGTGTTCGAGCGGGAATTGGACGGAGGCGTCGCTGGATTTCCTCGGCGGGCGGGGAGGCATCACGGGGGAGTTCGCGTACCGGACGGTTTGCCTGCATGTGCTGTCGGGGATCCTGCACCGGGCGACGGGGATGTTGACGGTGGATTTCGCGAACCGGTTTCTGTTCGGGCCGCTCGGGATTCCGGCGCACGCGAATTATTGCGCCAGGACGGCGGAGGAGCACCGGCAGTTCACCATCGGCAGGGAGCCGAAGGGGAATGTGTGGTTCGCCGACCCGCAGGGGCTTGGCACGCCCGGGTACGGGCTGTGCCTGAGCGCAGCCGACATGGCGAAGATCGGGGAGCTGTGCCTGCGGGAGGGGTGCTGGGAGGGGAAACAGGTTGTCTCGCTCGAATGGATCCGGCGGATGACGGAACCGCGCAAGGTGGAAAGCGGGATGTTCCGCGGGATGGACTACGGGTTTTTGTGGTGGATTCCGCATCCGGGGAAGGGCGTTTATGCCGCCATCGGGAACAGCGGGAACGTGATTTACGTGGACCCGGAACGGGATGTCGCGGTCGGCGTGGCGTCGTATTTCAAGCCGACGGTGTTCGACCGGGTCGATTTCATCGAGAATGTGTTGCTGCCGGCGGTGGAGGGGGCGGAGTGAATTTGGAAACAAAAACGACAAATGGGATGGACAAAGGGGTTGCCAGGCAAGCCCCGTGCGATTTTCCATGCACGGGGATGGGTAGGGCGGGCAGTCCCTGCCCGCCGGAATCCGTCATTTCGAAGGACGGCGCCCGAAATGTGCGGACGCATGTTTCCCCAGGTCCAGGCCGAATTGCATCCGCACCTCCAATGACCTTCTCATGTACGTTCCAGTCTTCCGGCGGCGAGGGGACTCGCCGCCCTACCCGGCTTTGCACGGATGAAAACACAAGTCCTTTGGCTGACAACTCCAAAGAGGCCTTCGGGCTATCCGGCCGCTTTTCTTCGCTTTCTTTTATCGATGACCAGACGGGAGTAGAGGGGTGCAAATGGGATGCGGGCGGGGGGATGGAACAATCAATTTGTTTGCCCGATTTGTTTGATTTTCAAAATTTTGTTCCATTTGTTTCCATTTTCTCTTCCGGGAGGGTCCGGGCATGAGCAAGGCGATGGCCAAGCCCCGCGAAACACCGGCTCCGGCAGAGGCGGTATCGAAGGACCCGGCGGTGGCGGGGTTCATGGAGTACCTGGAGGCGGAGAGGAATGCGTCGGAGCACACGGTGGAGGCGTATCTGGGGGACATCGCGGAGTTCTGCAAGCTGACGTGGCCGGGGAAGGCTCCGCCTTATCCGTGGAAGGTGCCGGACCGGTTCGCGGCGCGGCGGTTCCTGGCGTCGTTCCAGAAGAAGGGGCAGGCGGCGGCGTCCGCCCGGCGGCGGATGTCGGCGATGCGGTCGTTCTTCCGGTTCCTCATCCGCGAGGGAACGGTGAAGAACAATCCGTTCACGGGCCTCTCGATGCCCAAGATGGGGCGGCGCCTGCCCAAGGTGCTGACCGTCGAGCAGATGCTGGCGCTCCTCGAAGCCCCGCGCGCGCTCCACGACGCCGCGGCGTCCGCCGCCGCGAAGCGCCCCACCGCCCCCTCCCGCGTGGCGGCGGCATCCACGCCGGAAGCCGAGGCCGCGGCGGCGCGGCGGGCGGCCTTCGCGGAATACGCGGCGGTGCGCGACACGGCCATCCTGGAGCTGATGTACAGCACCGGGATGCGCATCGCCGAACTCTGCGGCCTCAGCGAACAGCGGCTGGACCTGGTGGGCGGTGTCGCGCTCGTCCGAGGCAAGGGCCGCAAGGAGCGGATGTGCCCCATCGGCGGCCCGGCGGTCGTCGCGATGCGCAAAGCGCTCGACGCGCGGGCGGAAATCCGTCCGTACCTGCCGCCGCCGAAGGGCGGCAGCGCGCGCGGCGGACCGGTGCCGCTCTTCCTCAACAAGCTCGGCGGGGCGCTGACCCCGCGGTCGGTCGAGCGTTCCTTCAAGCGCTGGCTCGCGTGGGCGGGGCTCGATTCGCGCCTCACCCCCCACGCCCTCCGGCACAGCTTCGCCACCCACATGCTCGACGCCGGCGCCGACCTCCGCAGCGTCCAGGAGCTGCTGGGGCACGCCAGCCTCTCCACCACGCAAATCTACACGCACGTCAGCGTGGAACGCCTCAAGCAGGAATACCGCAAGGCGCACCCGAGGCGGTGAGGACGATGATGGCGAGACGGGACAACCGAGACCACCGGGACACCCGGGACGGGAAACGAAGCGCCGTGTCCCGGTGGCCCCGGATGTCCCGGGTGTCGCGTCAGGAGGCCCCCGCCCATGCTTGAGTTCCGCCAGGTCTCCAAGCGCCACGGGGCGCAGATCGTCTTCGACGCGGTGTCCTTCCGCGTGTCGGCGGGGGAGCGCATCGGCATCGTCGGACCGAACGGCGCGGGCAAGTCCACCCTCTTCGAGCTGATTGCCGGCGGCATGGCGCCCGACGCCGGCGCCGTCGACGTCCACCCCGCGCTCCGCATCGGCTGGCTCCGCCAGCAGATCCCCCCCGCCGACCTCTCCACGCCGCTCGTCCGCCACGCCGAGACCGCCGTGCCCGGCATCGAGGAAATCCGCGCCGAGACCGCGCGCCTCGAAGCCGAGGCGGCATCCCCCTCCGGCGCCGCCGACCCCGCCGAATCCGACCGCCTTCTCCGCCGCCTCGGCGAGCTCCAGGCCGCCTTCGAAGCCGCCGGCGGCTACGGCCAGCGCGCCCGCGCCGCCGCCGCCCTCGCCGGACTCGGCTTCCGCGAACGCGACCTCGACCGCCCCCTGCGCGACTTCTCCGGCGGCTGGCGCATGCGCGCCGAACTCGCGCGCGTCCTGCTCGGCGAGCCCGACCTCCTCCTCCTCGACGAACCGAGCAACTACCTCGACCTGCCCGCCGTCGAATGGCTCCGCCGCCGCCTCGACGCCTTCCGCGGCACCCTCCTGCTCGTCTCCCACGACCGCTACCTCCTCGAATCCCTCACCGCCCTCACCCTCGAAGTCGCCGGCGGCCGCGTGACCCGCTACCCCGGTCCCTACTCCTACTACGCCGCCGAACGCGAAAAGCGCCGCGCCGTCCTCCTCGCCCGGCAGGCCAACGAAGACCGCCGCCGCGCCCAGGTCCAGCGCTTCGTCGACCGCTTCCGCGCCAAGAGCTCCCTGTCCACGCGCGTCCAGAACAAGATCAAGATGCTCGAGCGCATGGACGAGGTCCGTACCGTCGTCGAGCCGCTCGCCCGCGGACGCCCCTCCTTCCGGCTCGCCGCCCCGCCGCGCTGCGGCGACGAAGTCCTCCGCTGGACCGACCTCGGCTACACCTACGACGGCGGCGCCCGCTGGATATTCCGCGCCATCTCCGGCGAACTCCACCGCGGCGACAAGATCGCCGTCGTCGGGCCCAACGGCGCCGGCAAGACCACCTTCCTGCGCGTCGTCGCCGGCATCCTGCCGCCCTCCGAAGGCGCCTGCCGTCCCGGCCACCTCGTCCGCCCCGGCTACCAGAGCCAGGAATCCGCCGAGACCATGCCCGCCCCCCGGACGTGCCTCGAAATCATGAAGGCCGCCGGGCCCGACGCCCCCGAATCCGAAATCCGAACCCTCCTCGGCGGATTCGGCTTCACCGGCGAAGCCGCCGAAAAGCGCGTCGGCGTCCTCTCCGGCGGCGAGCGCATCCGCCTCGCCTTCGCGCGCCTCCTCCTGCGCCCGCCGAACCTCCTCCTCCTCGACGAACCCACCACCCACCTCGACGTCGAAAGCCGCGAAGCCCTCCAGGAAGCCCTCCGCGCCTACGAAGGCACCGTCCTCTTCGTCTCCCACGACGTCGCCTTCGTCCGCGCCGTCGCGCAGGGCATCCTCGCCATCGCCCCCGACGGCGCCGGCGTCCGCCGCTATCCCGGCGGATACGGCTACTTCCTCGAAAAAGCCCCCCTCGACCCCGCCTTCTGGCGCGCCTTCTGCGGCGACGCCCCGCTACCGGCCACCGCGGCCGCCGCCGAAGCCACCGCCGCCAAGGCCGACCGGCGCGCCGCCCTCGCCGACCGCCGCGCCGCCCGCAACGAACTCAAGAAGCTCGAAAAAGCCATCGCCGACGCCGAAACCGCCATTGCCTCCTTGGAAGAGGAAATCGCCTCCCTCCAGCTTGCCCTCGGCACCCCCTCCCTCACCCCCGCCGACCGCAAGGCCACCGCCGCCCGCCTCAAGGAAGCCGAATCCGCCCTCGCCGCCCAGACCGCCCTCTGGGAAGACGCCCTCCGCCGCCAGGACGAACTCGGACGCTCCTGACCCTCCCGCCCGCCCCGAGCTCCCGCTCCCCGCCGGAAACGGCGGGGTCTCTTTTTCCCCTTCCTCCCCCGCATTCTTCCTCGTCTCCCTTCCCCCTCCCCCCTACCGCCTCCGGTTCCGCCGCGCCTGCAACGGCGCGTTCAGCCACTCCCGGATGTCCGATTGCAGCCTCCGCGTCTCCTCATCCGGATTCCGCTCCCCCAGCACCTGCCGTATCGCATCCCAGAACGCCTTCGTCCGCTCCCCGTCCGCCGCCACCGAATATCCCGCCCGGCACACTCGCGATATCAAGGGATTTTCGCGGTTTTTCCCGGTTTTCCTCCTCCGTCCCCGCCCCGGTTCCGGCGGCTGGATCCGCCGGGTCGTCACCATCCGCATGATCCCGAGCCTGGATTCCACCGCCCGCACCAGCCGCGTCACGTTCGGATTCTCCTCCAGCAACCGCACGAGCTTCGATCGGGCCCGGGCCGCCGCCTGGCGGTCGGCGCCGGAAAGCGGCGGCAGCTCTTCCCCGTTGTCGGGCAGCAGCCACTCCAACGGAATCCGCGCGTCGAGGCCGACGAGCTGCCGGAGGCGGGTGGCCAGCTTCTTGTAGTGCATGGCGGTGGAGTATTTGATCTCCGGAACGTTCTTCTTCATCCACCCCTTGAGTCCCGGCTGGCGCGCACAGATGCGGCGGGCGCCGTTGCGGGATTTCTTGAAGACGAACCGGCTGTCGAGCGTCGGCTCCAGGTCCGCCAGGCGGGAACCGATGCGCAGCCGGCCGGACAGCGTGCGCGGGTCGGTCGCCCAGGCCTCTTCGAGGTCTTCGGGCGTTGGAACACCCCGCAACGAGACGGGTTCCTGCGGCGCCGCGGGCGGCAGCGGCTCGGGCGGCGAGACGCGGTTGCGGAGGCGCGAGAGGATGCGCTTGCCACCGTACCATGCGAGGTGGACGGCGAGCGAGCCGGTGAAGAGGGCGAGACCGAAGCAGGCATCCGCCAGGGTGGCGTAGCTGCCGCCGCCGATGGGGCGGGGATGGGGACCGAAGCAGTCGGCCGCAAGGGCATGGAGGTAGCCGCGGGGAAAAACGGGTTCTTCTTTCATGGCGTGGATGATGGAGAAAACGGAAGAAAATGCAAGGATTTCCTTGTTATCGCAAATTGTCCGTGCAGATCGAGCCCCCGGAGGCAGGCAGGACGGAAGAGGGAAAACTCCGGTGGGGTCGGCACCCGCCTGCATCGGCCCAGAATCCTGCCGAACGGAGATGCGCCGGGGGGAAGGCGGGGGAGCGGACTTTCGGCTTCCGCGGGGGAGCGGGGCCTGCTAGAGTCGGGACATCGTTGACGAGCAATGAAAATCGACGCCCAGCACGACTTCGGCACCCGGGAATGCCCGGGATGCGCCTGCGAGGTACCGGCCAATTCCAACCGGTGCCCCATCTGCGGCTATGCCTTTCCCGCCCGCGCCGGCCTCCAGCGCGGCCTGCCGTGGATTGTCGCGGGCCTGCTGGCACTGCTGCTGCTGCCGCTGCTGCTGTCGCTGGCCGCGCGCTGAGGTGACGCTCCATGGCCCCGCCCTCCCTGCAATTCACGCAGACCCAGGAGCAGAAGCAGCAGCAGGTCCTGGACGCCCGGCAGCTGCAATCGCTGAAGATCATGCAGAAGCCGCTCCAGGAACTGCGCGAAGACATCCGCGCCGAACTCGAATCGAATCCGGTCCTCGAAGAAGTCGCCGCGGCCGACGCCCTGGCGGTCCCCGGGGCGCCGTCCCTTCCGGACGAGGACGCCGGGGACACGGCCGACGACCGTACCGGCGACGACTACACCGACGAAATCGACCGCTACGAAGCCGCCCGCGACGGCACACCCGCGGAGGGAGCCGAAGCCGCCGACCGCCATGCGCGGCTCATCGACTCCCTGGCCGACCGCACCACGCTCGAGGGACGCCTCATCGGGCAGCTGCACGCCGAAGGCCTTTCCGAGGCGGTCCGCCGGGCCGGCGAGTACCTCGTGGGCAGCATGGATCCCGACGGCGGGTTCGAGCTGGCGCCCGGCGACCTCGCGCGCGAAGCGGGCGTCACCGAAGCAGAAGCGGCGGAAGCCATCCGCATCGTCCGCGCCCTCGACTACGGTCCCGCCCGTACCGACGATGCCGGGATCGCGTTCCTGGTGCCCGAAGTGGCGATCCTCCGCACCCCGGACGGCACCTACACCGCCGAACCGGTGGCGGCGGCGTTGCCGGACCTCCGCTTGAGCCGGCTTTACCTCGATCTCGCGGCCGCGCCGGCCACCGACGCCGAAACACGCCGCTACCTGGCGGACAAAATCCGTTCGGGCGAGTTCTGGATCAAGAGCCTTGCCCGCCGGAGCGAGACCCTGCTGGCCATCGCCCGCGAAATCGCGCGCGTGCAGGGCCCGTTCTTCGACCACGGCCTGTCGCGGCTCAAGCCGATGACGCTGGCGGAGATGGGGGAGCGGGTCGGCCTGCACGAGACGACGGTGGGCCGTGCCATCGACGGCAAGAGCGCCCTGACCCCGCAGGGCACCTGCCCGCTACGGCTGTTCTTCACCCACGGCGTGCGGAAAGCGTCCGGGGAGGCCTCCGCCAGCGTGGGCGGCGATGGGGCCGACGACGCAGGAGTGTCCACGCTGGCGATCCGCGCGGCCATCCAGCAGATGGTACGGGGAGAGAACCCGCGGCATCCGCTCTCCGACCAGGCCATGGCGGACGCCCTCCGCGGGCAGGGGTATCCCGTCGCGCGCCGCACCGTCGCCAAATACCGCGAGCAGCTCGGCATCGCGCCGTCCCACCTGCGGAAATAGGGCGGGGGAGGGGATTTTTCCATGGGGGTCAACCAAAGCTGAAACAGGTGATTTTCATGGAGTTTTCCTTGATATCGCGAGTGGTTTCGACAAGCCGGCCGACGTCGTCGGCTGATTTCCCGGGGGGACCTCCGGCCTGCGGGATCCGGCTGTTTCCATCCTGCGCTGCTCCGGCGTCCCCTACCCTTTCCCCGGCGGTTTGGATGGACAAACGCGAGCGGCCGGAGCAAGCTCCCGTGCCATGAAAGCCAATCTGCCCTCCTGCATGCGCGCGGCCACGTCCGACGACGCCGGACGCTTCCGCGACGAATCCCGCCGCTCCGGCACCGCCGACTGCGTCGCGTTCCCCGCCACCGAAGCCGACATCGCCGCCGTCCTCGCCTTCGCCAGCGGCAACGCCCTGCCCGTGACCCCGCAGGGCGCCCGTACCGGCATCACCGCGGGCGCCGTGCCCCACGGCGGCATCGCGGTGGACTTCTCCCGCATGAAGCGCATCGCCCCCGCGCCTCCCGATCCCGCCACCGGCGCCCCGCGTCTGCTCGCCGGCCCCGGCGCCACGCTCGCGGAGGTCCGCGCCGCATGCCCGCCCGGATGGTTCTTCTCCCCCGACCCGACCGAACCCTCCGCCTCGGTCGGCGGCATGTTCGCCTGCAACGCCTCCGGTGCCCTGTCCTACCTCTACGGCCCCGTCCGCGCCTCCGTCGCCGCGGCGCGCATCCTGCTCGAAGACGGCACGCCGCTCGACCTCGTCCGCGGGCGCGACCGCCTGCACGGCCTCGCCCTCGACCTTCCCGGGCGCCCCGCGCCCGTCGTCCTGCCCGCCCTCCCCCCGCGTCCGCGCACCAAGAACGCCGCGGGCTACTACCTCGAACCGGACATGGACGCGCTGGACCTCTTCATCGGCTCCGAGGGCACCCTCGGCATCCTCGCCGACGCCACGCTGCAACTGCGGCCCGCCCCCGCCGTGCGCTGGGCGGTGCTCGCCTTCCCCGACGGCGCCGACCCCGACGCGACCGCCGCCGCGGTGGCGGCCCTGCGCGACGCCTTCCGCGCCGCCGGTCCCGGCGCTCCGTCCGCCCGCCTGGCCGCCCTGGAAGCCTTCGACGCGCGGGCCATGGACTTCCTGCGCGCCCGTACCGACGACCCCGTCGCCCGCTCCGCGCCGTCCGGCCGCGCCGCCCTCTACGCCGAATTCCACGCGCCCTCGCCCGACGCCACGGAAGCCGCCCTCCTGCGCGCCTCCGACGTCCTGGCCGCCGCCGGTACCGACCCGGCCACCGCCCTGGCGGCGGACACGCCCGACCAGCTCGCCCGCTTCAAGGCCTTCCGCCACGCGCTCCCCGAGAACGTCAACGCCCTGCTCGACGAACGCCGCCGCACGCATCCGGGCATCGTCAAGCTCGGCTCCGACATGGCGGTGCCCGACGACCGGCTCCGGGACGTCCTCCGCCTCTACCGCGACGGTCTGGCCGCCTCGGGGCTCGAACACGTCGTCTTCGGCCACGTCGGCGACAACCACCTGCACATCAACATCCTGCCCCGCGACGAGGCGGACATGGCGGCCGGCGCGGCCCTCTACCGCGACTTCGCCGGGCAGATCGCGGCCTGGGGCGGCTCCCTCTCCGCCGAACACGGCATCGGCAAGGCCAAGACGGCCCTCCTCCGCCAGATGTATTCCGCCCCCGCCCTCGCGGCCATGTCCCGCATCCGCGATCTCCTCTCCCCGCTCCGCCTCCTCAATCCCGGCAACCTCGGAATCTGACGCCGCGGGGCCTCCTGCGCGGCACGCGCGGTGCGCCCCGTTCCGCCCTTCCCCTGACTTTTCGGTTGCCCTCCGGCCCGAACGGCGTATAGAGGACGCAAGGAGTTTCCGAACATGATCCCCATCCTCAACCACCAGGACCAGGACGCCATGCGCCTGGCCTGCCGTCTTTCCGCGCAAGTCCTCGCCGAGGTCGCCGACCGCGTCGCGCCCGGCGTCACCACGGGCGAACTCGACCGTTTCGCGGCCGACCGCATGGCGTCGCTGGGCGTCGCGAGCGCCTTCTACCAGTACAACGGCTTCCCCGGCTGCTGCTGCATCTCCATCAACGAGGAAGTCGTCCACGGCATTCCCGGCCCGCGCATCCTCAACGAAGGCGACATCGTGAGCCTCGACCTCGGTGTCAGGACCGGCGGCTTCAACGGCGACAACGCCACGACGGTCCGCGTCGGCCGCGTCACCCCCGAGGTCGACCGCCTCTGCAAGGTCACCGAGGAATCGCTCTGGGCGGGCATCGACCAGGCGCGTGCCGGACGCCACGTGGGCGACATCGGCCACGCCGTCCAGAAGGTTGCCGAGGCGGCCGGTTTCGGCGTGGTCCGCGACTACTGCGGCCACGGCGTCGGCCGCCATCTCCACGAGGACCCGCAGATCCCGAACTTCGGCCATCCCGGCCGCGGTGCGCTGCTCAAGGCCGGCATGTGCCTGGCGATCGAGCCGATGATCACCCTCGGCACCTACCGCGTCCGCGTCCTCTCCAACGACTGGACCGTGGTCACCCGCGACCGCCTTCCCGCCGCCCACTACGAAAAGACGGTGCTCGTCAAGGCCTCCGGCGCCCCCGAAATCCTCACCCAGGCCTGAGCCGTCCCCCGCGGGACGTTTTCCTTCTTTTCCACCCGCCCCACCTGGGTTATCTTCCTCCCGACCGACCCCGAAAGGAGCCCCATGAACGACCACTTCCAGACCCTCGACCGCCTGACGACCGGCAGCGAAACCCTCGCCTACCACCGCCTTTCCGCGATGGAGGCCGTGCGCGGCGCGCCCATCGCCGAACTCCCCTACGTCGTGCGCGTGCTCCTCGAATCCACGCTCCGCCACCAGGGCGAACCCGGCTACCGCCCCGAACACGCCGAAGCCCTCGCCAAGTGGCAGCCCGGCGGCGCGGACGGCGGCGGCGAGTTCCCCTACCTCCCCGCGCGCGTCCTCTTCCAGGACCTCACCGGCGTCGCGTGCGTCGTGGACCTGGCGAGCCTCCGCTCGGCGATGGTCCGCGCCGGCGGCGACCCGGGGGCGATCGAGCCGCGCATCCCGGTGGACCTGGTCATCGACCACTCGGTGCAGATCGACCGCGCCGGCTGCCCGGAAGCCCTGGCCGAGAACATGCGCATCGAGTTCTCCCGCAACCGCGAGCGCTACGAATTCCTCCGCTGGGGCCAGAACACGTTCAAGAAACTCCGCATCGTGCCGCCTGGCGTGGGCATCTGCCACCAGGTGAACCTCGAATTCCTGGCGCGCGGCGTATGCGTCGAGGAGCTGCCGGACGGGCGGAAAATCGCCTTCCCGGACACCCTCGTCGGCACCGACTCCCACACCACGATGGTCAACGGCCTGGGCGTCCTCGGCTGGGGCGTCGGCGGCATCGAGGCGGAAGCCGCGATGCTGGGCCAGCCCATCGCGATGCTCACCCCCGTCGTGACCGGCGTGCGCCTGACGGGGCGCCTGCGCCCGGGCGTGACGGCGACGGACCTGGCGCTGACCGTCACGAAGCTCCTGCGCGCGCACAACGTCGTCGGCCAGTTCGTCGAGTACTTCGGCCCCGGCTGCGCGGCGCTGACGCTGGCCGACCGCTCCGTCGTGGCGAACATGGCGCCCGAGTACGGCGCGACGACGGGCTTCTTCCCGATGGACGCCCAATCCATCGCCTACCTCCGCATGACGGGCCGCCCCGCCGCCGTCTGCGACCGCATCGAAGCGGTCCTGCGCGCCCAGTCGCTCTTCGCGTCGCCCGACGCCCCCGAGCCGCGCTACTCCCGCACCGTCGAACTCGACCTCGCGACCGTCGAGCCGCTGGTCGCCGGCCCCCGCCGCCCCCACGAAGGCCACCCCCTGTCCGCCCTCAAGCGCGCCTTCCTCGACGCCCTGCCCAAGCCCGCCGCCGAAGGCGGCTTCGGGGTCCCCGCCGACAAGCTCGGCACCGTCGTCGGGCCCGCGGGCGGCGGCACCCTGCGGCACGGCGCCGTCGTCGTCGCCTCCATCACCTCCTGCACCAACACCTCCAACCCGGCGCTCCTCCTCGCCGCGGGCATCCTCGCGAAGAAGGCCGTCGCGCGCGGCCTGGCCGTCCCCGCGCACGTCAAGACGTCCCTCGTCCCGGGCTCCCGCGTCGTGGCCGACTACCTCGCCTCGACCGGCCTCCTCGAACCCCTAGAGAAGCTCGGCTTCGGCGTCGCCGCGTTCGGCTGCGGAACGTGCATCGGCAACAGCGGCCCCCTGCGCCCCGACATCGTGGACGCCATCAAGGCCAACGACCTGACCGCCGCCGCCGTCCTTTCGGGCAACCGCAACTTCGAAGGCCGCATCCACGCCTGCTGCAAGGCGAACTTCCTGTGCTCCCCGCCGCTCGTCGTCGCCTACGCCCTGGCCGGGCGCATCGACATCGACCCCGGAAAGGACCCCGTCGGCACCGACCCCTCCGGCGCGCCCGTGTACCTCCGCGACCTCTGGCCCACCGACGCCGAACTCGCGCCCCTCCTCGCCCGCGCCAACGATCCGGACCTCTACGCCGCGGCCTACCGCGACGTCAACGCCCATTCCCCCGACTGGGCGTCCATCCCGGCCGAAACCACGCCCGTCTTCCCGTGGCGCGCCGACTCCACCTACATCCGCGAGGCGCCGTTCCTCGACGCCGCGCCCGCGTCGGCCGACCTCGACGGCGCGCGCGCGCTGGCGGTCTTCGGCGACTTCATCACCACCGACCACATCTCGCCGGCGGGCTCCATCGCCCCCGACTCTCCGGCGGCCCGCTACCTGCGCGAACACGGCGTCGCGCCGGCCGACTTCAACTCCTACGGCTCCCGGCGCGGCAACCACGAAGTCATGATGCGCGGCACCTTCGCGAACATCCGCCTGAAGAACCGGATGGTCTCGCGCGAAGGCGGCTGGACCCGCCACCAACCCGACGGCGCCGAACAGCCCATCTACGACGCCGCGATGGCCTACCGCGCCGGGAACGTCCCCGTCATCGTCCTCGCCGGCAAGATGTACGGCGCCGGCTCCTCCCGCGACTGGGCGGCGAAGGGCCCGCTCCTTCTCGGCGTCCGCGCCGTGATCGCCGAGAGCTTCGAGCGCATCCACCGCTCCAACCTCGTCGAGATGGGCGTCCTCCCGCTCGAATTCCCCGAAGGCCAGACCGCGGCCACCCTCGGTCTCGACGGCACCGAAACCTACACCATCCGCACCCGCGGCGGCTTCGCCCCCCACGCCCTCCACGACGTGACGGCGACCAAACCCGACGGCACGCAGATCCGGTTCACCGCCCGCAACCGCGTGGACACCCCCGTCGAACTTTCCTACATGCTCTCCGGCGGCATCCTCCCCCACGTCCTCCGCCAGCTCCTCGCCCGCTGAGCCGCCGCCCGTTCCCCTCCCCCGTTTCTTCCGTGAAGAAAATCCTGACCCTCCTGCTCCTGCTGCTGCTCCTGCTGGCCATCCTGGCGGGGGCTGCCCTCCTGGTCCTCCGCCACCGCGAGAAAGCCATCCTCTACCATCCGACCGCGGCGCTGGCCGACACCCCGGCCGACCACCACCTCCGCTACCAGACCGTCCGGTTCCGCGCCTCCGACGGCACCGGGCTCGAGGGATGGTGGATTCCCGTCCCCCATGCGCGCGCGACCGTCCTCGTCTGCCACGGCAACGCCGGCAACCGTTCCGCCGACGCCCGCTGGGTCCCCTTCTTCGCCCGCCAGCGCATGAACGTCCTCCTCTGGGACTACCGCGGCTACGGCGGCAGCGAAGGAGTCCCGTCCGAAGACGGTCTCCGCCGCGACGCCCAGGCCGCCTTCGATGCCGCCACCGAAAGCGCCCCCGGCCTGCCCGTGATCCTCTACGGCCACTCCCTCGGCGGCGCCGTCGCCGCCCGCCTGGCGCAGGACCGCCCTGCGGCGGGACTTGTCCTCGACGGCGCCTTCGCGTCCGTCCGCGACATGGCCGCCCGCCTCTACCCCGACTGGCCCGTCGGCCCCTTCCTCGCCTCCCGCTACGACACCGCCGCCTGCACCGCCGCCCTCCCCGGCCTCCCCAAGCTCGTCGGACACAGCCCCGACGACGCCGTGGTCCCCTTCCAGAGCGGGCGGACCCTCCATGCCGCCGCCGCGGCGCCGAAGGCCTTCGTCCTCCTCGCCGGCCCCCACGACGCCCGTTCCTGGTTCTCCGACGGTGGCGCCGGCAACGCCGAACTCCTCGATTTCCTGGGGCAGATCGCGAAATAAGGACGCGCAGAAGCGCGTCCCTCCCCATGGAGAGCCCCCCGGGAGGGTCGCGCTTCCGCGCGACCGTGTGGTTGGAAAAATTCCGGAGCGCGGCAGAAAAACCGCCCCCGCTCCAACGCGACCTGCCCGCGGGCTTGGTGGGGCGAGCACTCCGTGCGAGCCGTTCCAACCGCCCTTCCGATCGGGGCCTGCGGGAAATCAGGGGAAGAAGACGGTGGCCCGGTACACCACGCTTTCCGCGCGCTGCGGCTTGTCCCCGGCGGGACGGATGCCGAGGGCGCGGGACTGCATGCCGATCCACGGGTCGGGCGCGACCTGCACGTACGGTTCCTCGGGCGGCCCCTTGACTCCGGTCCCTCCCACGGCCGGCCAGGTGCGGTCGTCGAAGTCCGCGGCGACGGCGTCCTCCGGCGGATCGAAGGCGAATTTCCAGTCCGGGGCCGTGCCGGCGGACCAGTCGCCCTGCCGCATCGCAAGCAGCACCCAGTCGGGATAGGCCTGGACGGCCGTGCGGATGGCGACGGCGTGCGGGCCGGGCGACGGCGGGTCGATGGAGACCGCCGCCGCGGACGCCGGGTCGCCCGCGCGCAGGACGCTCTTGCCGTCGATGAACAGCTCCGCCGGCATGTTCGCGTAGAGGACGGCGGTGACGCCTTCGCCGGCATCTTCGCGGCGGAGGATGTCCGCGGCTTCGCGCACGGCGGGATCGGCGTCGGCCAGCCAGGGGGCCAGGAACGCGCCGTCCGCCGCCTCGCCGGCGAGGAGCCGGTCGTAGAGGGCGAGACGGAACCCGCCCATCCGGCGCGCGGCGGCAGGCCCGTCCGCCGCGCCGGAGGCAAGCCGCAGCGCCCACTCGTCGCGGGCTCCCCGGATGTCGCCGAAGCGTTCGGCATTCCATACGGCGGTCATGGCGTCGAGCGGATCGAGCCGCGGATCGGCGGGCGTGCGGCGCCACGCGGGGGCGAGGCGCATGGAATCGGCGGCCTGCGGGGCGCGCAGGTAGTACCAGGCCACGCTCTCGAAGAAGGCGTGCGAGGCATTGTCGGGCCCGCGCTCGAACTCCATGTCGAACGACCGCGCGAACGCGGACGGGTCCATCGCGTGCACCCGGTACTGCACGGTGCGGAACGGCTCCTTGGCGAACAGCCCGTGGGTGGGGGCGGCCATCGGATTCTGGTAGTACCAGCCGCCGTTGAAGTAGTCCTCCAGCCCCGTCCCGAGCCAGCCCGGCACCGTCTCGGCGTCCTTGCGGATGGACTCGTCGCCTTCGAGCGCCCAGTACGAGCCGTCGAGGGTGCACACCGACAGCAGGCACCCGACGTACTTCCCCTCCCCCCGCACGTGCAGGATCGGATGCGGCCAACCGACCTCCTTGAGGCCCGTCCGCTTCCAGGCCGCATGGAAGCGTCCCAGCGACTTCGCCCCGCCGCGCGGCATCGGCTCCACCACCGCCCGCACGCGCACGGGAACGTCCTTGAAGCGGCCGAAGTCCAGGCGCAGCTCCATCCCGCCGGAATACGGCATCGGGAACGCGCAGAACAGCTCTTGGCCCTCCATCCCGAAGTACAGCGACTTCGCGCGCACGCGCCGCCACGGCATCCCGCACAGGTCTCCCAGCGGCGCCCACACGCTCTCCGCCGCCGCCTGGCCGTATTTCACCCCGACGCGCACCTCCCGCAGCAGCGCATCGCGGTCCGCCTCCGGCACGCGCTCCCAGTCCGGCTCGAACCCGATCCGCCGCACCACGCCGCTCCCCGCGAGCGACAGCGACGGCGCGGCGGCCGTCAGCACCGCCTCCGTCACCGTCCCGTCCGCCGCGAAGCCGCCCGCCCACGCCGCGCGCAACCGCTCCAGCGCCGCCGCGTCCCGATCCGGGAGGGGCCAGCGGAAGGACTCCACCTCCGTCCCCGGCGGCAGGCGCGTTTCCGAAAGCTGGTAATAGACCTTGGCGCCGGGCGGCCCTTCCTCGCACTCCACGCGGAGGCTCTTCGCGTAGGGCATCGGCACGAACGAGTACCAGCAGTAGTTCGCGTACTCCGCCAACGGCGGCACGAACGGCTCCATCCCGCCCCCGCACCATTCCTTGACGTCCCCGCCGAAGCGCGCTTCCGCCTCGCCGTCGAAGAAGAACCGGAACCGGTGCGGCGCCCCGTCCTTCGCACCCGTGAACCAGAACCGCGTCAGCACGCCGGGCCCCTCCAGGTCCGCGACGACCTTCCATCCGGGCTCCGCCGAATCGCGCAGGAACGTCCCCCAGTCGTCGTTGCCGCCGGTCCGGTCGTACGAGGAATGCATCAGCGTGTCGCGTCCGTCCATCCGCGCGATCGACAGCGGGTCCGCCAGGCGCTCCGCCTCGCTGGCCACCGTGACCGCCTCCCGCCCGCACCCCGTCGCCAGGACGCACCCCAGCGCCGCGATTCCCGCCCCCGTCCACACCATCTTGAACAAGCCGTGCATCATGATTTCCTCGTTGGAAGACGTGGGCGAGAGGGGGGTCGAACCCCTACCCCTTCCGGGACCAGATCCTAAGTCTGGCGCGTCTGCCATTCCGCCACTCGCCCGCCATGCCGGCCACCATAAATCCCCCCGCCCCCCGTTGCAAGCCCCATCGCACCCCGGCAGCCACCTCCCCCCCGGGGAGGGACGCGCTTCCGCGCGTCCTGGACAACCGGTCGCGCGGAAGCGCGACCCTCCCGGGCGCTTCGCGTCTCCCACAAGCACCCACCCCCGCCGTCGGCTGGTGAATGGAACGCCCCCGGGGAGGGACGCGCTTCTGCGCGTCCTCTACAACCGGTCGCGCGGAAGCGCGACCCTCCCGGGCGCTTCGCATCTCCCACAAGCACCCACTCCCGCCGTCGGATGGTGAATGGGACGCCCCCCGGGGAGGGACGCGCTTCCGCGCGTCCTCAACGAACGGTCGCGCGGAAGCGCGACCCTCCCGGGCGCTTCGCGTCTCCCACAAGCCCCCCCCGCCGTCGGCTGGTGAATGAAACGCCCCCCGGGGAGGGACGCGCTTCCGCGCGTCCTGGACAACCGGTCGCGCAGAAGCGCGACCCTCCCGGGCGCTTCTCGTCTCCCACAAGCACCCACTCCCGCCGTCGGCTGGCGAATGGGCCGTCCCCCGGGGAGGGACGCGCTTCTGCGCGTCCTGGACAATCGGTCGCGCGGAAGCGCGACCCTCCCGGGCGCTTCGCGTCTCCCTCAAGCACCCACCCCGCCGCCGGTTGGCGAACGGAACGCCCCCCCGGGAGGGACGCGCTTCCGCGCGTCCTCACCGCCGCACCGCCTCAGGCGAGGGTGTCCTTGATGGCGGAGACGACGTCCTGGATATCGGAGTCGGTCATGGCCGGGAAGAGGGGGAGGGAGAAGAGGCGGTCGCCGGACCAGTTGGTGTTGGGAAGGTGGTTCGTCGCGTCGGGGTATTTGTCGGCGTAGTAGGGGTGGGTGTGGGCGGGCTTGAAGTGGATGCCGGTGCCGATGTTCTTTTCGCGCAGGGCCGCCAGGAAGGCGTCGCGGGTGTATTTGGGGCTGTCGAGGCGGACGACGTAGAGGTGGTGGGCGTGGACGTGCGGATAGGGGGGCGCCTTCAGGGGGAGGATTTCGGGGATGTCGGCGAAGGCGGCGTCGTACTGGTCGGCCAGGGCGGTGCGGCGGGCGTTGAAGGCGTCGAGTTTCTTGAGCTGGGAGGTGCCCAGCGCGGCCAGGGTGTCGGGAAGGTTGTACTTGAGGCCGGGTTCGACGACGCCGGAGACGGTGCCGGAGCCTTTCTTGGAGTAGCGGTCCCAGGCGTCTTTCGCGATGCCGTGGAATTTGAAGCGCTTGACGGCCGCGAAGAGGTCGGGGTCGTCGGTCGCCACGATGCCGCCTTCGGCGGTGGTGATGTTCTTGATGGGGTGCAGGGAGAAGATGGCGGTGCCGGTCTTGCCGATCGGCGCGCCCTTGTAGGCGGTGCCGATGGCGTGGGCGGCGTCTTCGATGAGGATGAGGTTGTGCTTTTTGGCGAGGGCGCGGAAGCCGTCGAGGTCGACGGGCGCGCCGGCGTAGTGGACGGGGAGGAGGATGCGGGTCTTTTCGGTGATGAGGGGCTCGGCGAGTTCGGGCGTCATGAGGAGGGTGTCGGGATCGACGTCGCAGAAGACGGGCGTGGCGCCGAGGAGTTCGACGACGTTGGCGTCGGAAATCCACGTCATGGCGGGCATGATGACTTCGTCGCCGGGCTTGAGCAGGGCCTGCGCGACGCAGTGCCAGCCGGCGGTGCCGGAGGTCAGGACGCAGGCGTTCGCGGCGCCGGTGCAGGCGCAGACGGCGGCTTCGAATTCGGCCGCGCGCGCGCCGGTGGTGATCCATCCGGAGCGGAGGACGGCGGTGACGGCCGCGATGTCGTCTTCGTCGATGCCGGGGACGGAGAAGGGGAGGAAGTCGGGGCGGATGCTCATGTTGGGGGGGCCTTTCGGTTGGATGGTTTGATGGTTGGATAGTTTGATGGTTGGATGGTTGGGGGTCAGGGGGAGTTGGGGATTTGGGTGCGCCATTTGGTGACGGAGTAGGGTTCGGCGCGCCAGCAGCGGAGGGCTTCCTGGATCATGGCGCGTGCGAAGTGGGGGGCCTGGATGACCAGGACGTTCTCGTCGTTGTGGTCGAAGCCGCCGGAGGAGAAGTTGGCGGAGCCGAGGACGACGGTCTGGCGGTCGGCGACGACGACTTTGTGGTGCAGGAGGATGCCCGGGGAGAGGCGGACGTTGACGCCGAGTTCGCGCAGCTGCCGGGTGCGCGCGGCGGCCTGGCGGGACATGCCGGTGTCGAGAACCATCAGGACGCGGATGCCGCGCTTGACGGCGGCCCCCAGGGCTTCGACGAGGGTGGCGTCGGTGAAGGAGAAGGCCAGGACGACGACTTCGTTGGTCGCGGAGTCGATGAGGTTCTTGATGGCGCCGCGGGCGTCGTCCTCGGGCGGGAAGTAGTTCTGGATGGCGGTGTTGCCGATGCGCACTTCGGGATGCGGCGTGGGCCAGGCGAAGCGCTTGCCGTGGCGGCCGTCGGCGATTTCTTCCCATTCCTTGGTGTAGTTTTCGGCGAGGTCCGGGGATTCGAGGACGATGGCGTGGTTGTCGTTGTAGACAGAGCCGTTGCGGGTGAGGTTGTAGCTGCCGGTCCAGACGCGCACGCCGTCCGCCACCATGAATTTGTTGTGCATCAGCCCGGAGCGGTTGTGCACGAGCTGCAGGATGCCCAGCTGCTCCATCTGCTTGAGGTCGTCGGCGACGGCGTAGGCCTTGGCGGCGTTGTCCTTGTCGAGGAGGACGCGGACCTTGACGCCCCGCTTGTGCGCGCCGATGAAGGCTTGGGTGAAGGACGGCATGTCGAGGTCGAAGAGGCACGCGTCGAGGGTCTTTTCGGAGGCGTCGATGAAGGAGATGACCGCCTTCTCCATCGTCGGCGACGGCCCGAGGAAGAAGTAGACGGGGGAGCCGCCGAAGGAGCCGCGCAGGAGCGTGTCGTTGTAGAAGGGATCGACCGTGATGTCGAAGTGGCCGGCCAGGGCGGGGGCGGGGGAAAGCGCGAGAAGGGCGAGAAGGAGAGTGAAAAGCGAAAAGTGAAAAGTGAAAAGTTTGCGGTGCGCCCTGCGGGCGGGACATGTTTGGAACGGGCGCGGCTGGAAGCCGCACCTCCCAGGGGAAGCCGATTGCAATCGATTGCCGTCGATTGCCGTCGATTGCAGTCGGCCGGGGCTGGGCGGGCGGAGGGTCATTCCGCGGGGGGCTCCTCGGGGGCGGGGGCGTCGGGGGCGGCGTCGGCGGCCTTGCGGCGCTTGAGGAATTCGCGGGCGAGCTGGCGGTAGGCGGCGGCGCCGGTGCAGTTGGGGTCGTAGGCGATGATGGGCAGGCCGTGGCTCGGGGCTTCCGCCAGGCGCACGGAGCGGGGGATGAGCGAGGAGTAGATCTTGTCCGGGAAGTGGGTGCGGATTTCGCGGACGACCTGCTGGGAGAGGTTGGTGCGCATGTCGTACATGGTCATGACGATGCCTTCGACGTCCAGGTTCGGCGCGGCGCCGCTCTCGCGCAGCTTCGCGACGAGGTCGAGGATCACGCTGATGCCTTCGAGCGCGTAGTATTCGCACTGCATCGGGATGACCAGGCCGTCGGAGGCGCAGAGGGCGTTCATCGTCAGGATGCCGAGGGTCGGCGGGCAGTCGAGGAGGATGAAGTCGTAGTCGCCGCGGGAGGCGAGGGGGGCGAGGGCGGCGGCGAGGCGGCCGAGGTAGTTCTCGGAGCGGGCGACGTCGATTTCGGCGCCGGCGAGGTTGACCTCGGACGCGATGAGGTCGAGCCGCTTGTCGGCGGTGTGCTGGATGATGGGGGCGAGGTCGGGGGCGTCGGAGAGGAGGACGTCGTAGATGCTGTCGCCTTCGCGCTTTTCGGCGCCGAGGCCGCTGGTGGCGTTGGCCTGCGGATCGAGATCGATCAGCAGGACGCGCTTGCGCCGCTCGGCGAGGCAGGCGGCGAGGTTGACGGCGGTCGTGGTCTTGCCCACGCCGCCTTTCTGGTTGGCAATCGAAAAGACGGGGGTTGGCATGGATGGGCTCCTGTCGGAAAAGGGTTGTTGACGTTGCGGGAGTTATACGCCGGGAGCGGCGGGTCGGCAAGCCCGGGACGGCGGGAATCCAGGCCGCCGCTTGCCAAAGCAAATGCCACTGGGGTGGGCGCAGTCAGGGGGACAAAGGGGGACCGGGAGCGGCGGCTGAGGGAATCCTCGGGACGGTGGTTTTTGCGGAGCCATGGCTGTCGCGTACATCCTTCTGCTGCTGTTGCTGCTGGCCGGCGCCCGTTGGCATCCGTATGGGTTCGCGGCGCTGAGCTTCGCGGCGGCATGCGCCATCGCGCACTTCCACGAACACTGGTCCATCAAGCTCTGAGCCGGTTCTCCCGGGGCAGCGGCTGGGCCGCCGGTCGCGTCGCATGGCGCCCCTCCCCTACCCTTCTCCCTGATTCCCCGCCCCAGGGGGAGGGACGCGCTTCCGCGCGTCCTCGACGACAGGTCGCGCAGAAGCGCGACCCTCCCGGGCGCTTCGCGCATTCCCCGGACGACCCCACCCACGCCCTCGCCGTCGGCTTGCGACCGGAACGCGACCGCCCCGCCCCAGGGGGAGGGACGCGCTTCCGCGCGTCCGTCAGATCAGCGACCGGAGCGCGCGGAGGGAGCGGCGGAGGATGGGGAGGAGAATCAGGAGCCAGAGGAGGGCGGCGAGGGGGAGGAAAGCGGCGTTGTAGGGGAAGAGGAGGGACGTGGGGAGGTTCCAGGTGAGGAGGAGGTAGATCGCCGGGGCGAAGGGGTTGTGGGCGAGGAGCAGGAAGGAGACCACGCGGGCGCCGAGGTTCGCGGAGTCGGGGGTGGTCTTCAGGATCCCCATCAGGACGGGGCAGAGGAGGAACCAGACGAGGTACACCGCCCCCAGCCGGAGGTAGGCGTGCAGGGTCCGGCCGGAACAGGCGGAGCACGCGATCGCGACGGTCGACAGCAGCAGCCCCGCCAGGAGGAGGGTCGCGGAGTGGAAGAGGCAGCGGGCGAACGGGATCCCGCCCCACATGGAGCCGATCGCCGGGATGGGGAGGGTCAGGGTCCAGAGCCACGCGTCGAAGGCCCACGCGCCGAGGAGTTTGCCCCACAGGATGGAGCCGGCGGTGGCCGGGGAGTTCATCAGGGCGGTCAGGGTGCGCTGTTCGCGCTCGCGGGAGATGCGGTCGGCGGCGCCCAGCGGCGCCAGTACGAGGAGAATCGCGGCCTGGAAGCCGAAGGTGATGTAGAAGAGGGCGTCGCCGCGGGTGTCGGGGGACCAGCGGGCGAGGTCGGCGAAGCTGAAGTCGATGAAGGTCCCCAGCAGGATGACGAGCGCCGGCAGGGCCAGCGCAAGGAGGGCCAGCACGAGGAGGGAGCGCTGGCGCTGGCGTTGGCGGAGGTCGAGGTAGAGGATGGGATGGAGGTTTTCGAGGTGGATCATGGGGCAAGTCTCACAGGGGGGTGAGGGTTTCGAGGATGTGGCGGATTTCACGGTCGTAGTGGGTGGGGCGGCGGGGAGCGTCGGAGGGGGCGTCGTCGTCCGGCTCGTGGAAGCGCGGGGCCGAGATGAGCAGCCAGCCTTCGGGGATGGAGACGCTGAGGGGCTCGGTCATGCCTTCCTCGGGAGGGAGTTCGCGCCGGGTGGCGGGGAGGTGGACGACCCAGCAAAAGGCTTCTTCGCCGTAGGGACCGGGGTAGGCGGGGAGTTCGTAGGCGTCGAGGGTACCGATGCGCTGGGGGGAGTGGCCGGAGATGCAGGCTTCCAGCAGGCCGCCGGGGTCGTCGTCGGTGGGGGGGATGGCGGGTTGGCGGTCGAGGAGGATGGCGGGGACTTGGCCGGAGCGGACGGTCTCAGGATCGAGGTTTTGGGCAAAGCGTTTTTCGACCAGGCCGACGAGGTGCCAGTCGATGCCCATCGACCGCATGGAGGCGGCCAGGTCGTAGGAGAATTCGGGGGGAGTGAATTGGATGGGGTCGAAGTCGGGGGAGTGTTCGAAGGTGATGCCGAGGATGGGGTCGCGGAAGGTGGCGGTGCCAGGGGCGTCCTCGGCGGCTGCGGGGAGCGGGAGGTGGAGAACGAGGAGGGCGAGGGAGAGGAGGAATTTGAAATTCAAAATTTCAGATTTGAAAGGGGGGAAGGGGGATGTTGGGGGGTGGGAGGGCACGGGGGATTTGTTGGCCGCAAAGGGCACAAAGGACACAAAGAAAGGCAAAGGGGTGTGGAAAGGAAGGTTCATCGGAGGAGGGATTCCAGTTTTCCCTTGGCTTTTTTGGCTTCGATTCGGAAGGGGACGACGGCCAGGAGGATGCCGAAAAGGAGCATTCCCCAGGTGCCGAAGAGTACCGGGAGGGGGATGGGGGCGCCTGCGATGGTGCCGAAGAGAGTCGCCAGGCAGGCGAGGACAACGAAGGCGAACCAAACCGCCAGAAAGGCTTTGACCAATGGATGGATGCCCATTTCCAGGTGGATTTCCGAGCCGGATTCCGTGGGGGCCACGCGTCCGCGGATGACGGGGAGGAAGGAATTGCGGTAGTGGATGTTCCGCTGGAGGCGGAATGTGTTGCCGGTGATGGTGCCGTGGAAACATTCTTTGACATTCGAGGGAAACCAGAGGGAGGGAGGCCGCGCGGAGGTGTTGGCGCGGAGGATTCGGAGGACGGCCTCGGTGGGCTTGGGGGTTGGCAGGGTCAGGTTCACGGGTGGCTTGCGGGGAGGGGCTGCTCCTGGGGAGGGAGGGGAGGATCGGCGTGTTGGGACGCTTCCCGGCAGGGGATTTCGAAATTGATGAAGTAACCGGGATGGATGTTCGTCGGACCGATCACATAATTGCTTTTCGTGTAGTCGGTTGTTTCGCCGTTGTACGAAAACGATGTTTCCCCGATTTCCAGGCAGGCGCCGTTTTCGAAAACAATCGTGTCGCCAGGCCCGACGCGGAAATGCCCGTGCCCGAACTCGTTGTCCGGGGGACGGCGGCATGCCATGTAGGAATGGAAGGAAATCCGCGAATGGGCATTGGTGCCATAATACAGCCGCGTGACAGGTGGGTTCCCGGGGCTTTGCGGAATCTGGGCGCTTGCGGATGCGAGCAAGGCCAGTGGGAGGAAGAGGGGAAAGAGGTGTTTCATGGGTGGCCTTTCGGGAGAGGCGGGGGGACGGCGGGGGGGGGGGCGGTTTCACGGAAGACGGAGAGGACGAGGCGGTCGATGTCGGTTTCGGCGCGGCGGAATTCGAGGATGGGGATGGAGGCGGCGAGGAGGGGGGATAGGGCGTCGGAGGGGCGGGCGGGGTCGGCGGGGGTGAAGCGGAGCAGGTCGGGGGCGTCACGGTGGACGGGGGCGGGGAGGAGCGGGGCGGCGCGGTCGGCGTCGGAGGGGGCGGGGAAGCGGAGGTGCCAGTCGGCGGTGGCGAGGTCGGCTTCGCTGAAGGAGTCGAGGCCGGGGCGCAGGGGGTGCCAGCGGCCGCGGTCGAGGATGGCCAGGCGGTCGGCGATGCTCCGCAGTTCGGGGAGGATGTGGGAGGAGACGACGAGGGTGCGTCCGGCGGCGGCGAGGGTGCGGATGGTCTGGAGGAGGTCGGCGCGGGCGGCGACGTCGAGGCCGGCGGCGGGTTCGTCGAGGAGGAGGAGGGGCGCGCCGGAGAGGAGGGTTCGGCCGAGGGCGAGGCGGCGCTGCCAGCCGGCGGACAGGGTCTCGACTTCGCGGTCGAGCCAGGGGCCGAGGCCGAGGGTGGCGATGACTTCGTCGGTACGCCCGCGGGGGGCCCGGAAGAGGCGGGCGAAGAAGCGGAGGTATTCGGCGGCGGAGAGGTCGGAGTAGACGCCCAGGGGGTCGGGCATGAGGCCGGCGAGGTGCGCGGCGCGCGCGGGGGCACCGGTGATGTCGGTTCCGTGCACGCGCACGGTGCCGGAGGTCGGCGGCAGGAGCCCCGCGATGACGCGCAGTAGGGTGGATTTGCCGGCGCCGTTGGGGCCCACCAGGCCGAAGATCTGTCCGGCGGGGACTTGGAGGCTGAGGTCGTCGAGGGCGGGCGCGGAGGTGCGCGGGAAGCGCATGGTGACGCCGATGACGGTCAGGGCGGGGGGCGCGGCGGAGGCGGGCGCGGGGGATGGGGCGGGAGGGGTCATGGCCATTCGGTGATCCAGAGGGTTTGGGTGATTTGGTTTTCGGGCGGGATGCCGAGGGGGCCGGCATCGGGCGGGGTGTGGGTGTCGAGGGCGACGGTGACCCACGGGGCGTCGGCAGGCGGGTATTCGTAGCGGAATTCCGGGCTGTCGTCCTTGCCGCATTTGCAGGAGTCGCCGGAGGGGAAGGTGGCATACGGGTCGAAGCCGATGTCGAGGTCGGCCCAGGCCGCGGGGTCGGGAGCGACGGGCACGCCGGCGCGCACGGGGCCGAGGTCGTACCAGCGCCCGCCGATGTGCACCCAGAGGCCGTCGAGGTCGCGTTCGGGCACGATGGCGCGGGAGGCGCACGCGGCGGCGTACCAGGCGTTGCTCCCGAAGGGGTTGCCGTCGGCGGGGGCGGGGGCGGACGCCGCGAGCGCGGCCGGTTGCGGGTGCAGGGCGAGGGGGCAGTTCGCGGGTTCGTACCAGGTGGCCTGGATCTGCTGCGGGTGGCCGGCGGTCGCGGGGGGGATGGTGACGACGGTGCCGGTGCCGTCGGGGGCGGCGCCCTGGCGGATGTAGCGGGAGGGGCCGGGGAGTTCGCCGTGGCGGACGACGGCGGCGGGGGAGGGGTAGCGGAACTCGGTCCAGGCGGGGCGGAAGTGGAGGAAGCGGGTCGCGGACACGCAGAACTCTTCCGGGAACGTGGCGCAGCCGATGCGCAGGTTGCGGGTGACCGCGCGCGCGCCGCGGGGCAGGAGGAGGTACCCGCTCAGCTGGATCAGCACGGCCAGCAGGACCGACGCCGCGGGCACGGCGAGCCAGAGTCCGGAGCGGTCCTGCGGGGGGCGGCGGAACCAGCGGACGAGAAGGAGCACGATCGCGAGCAGGTACGCGAGGAAGGCCGCCAGCGACCAGGCGAACCAGCGCACGGATACCGCCGCGAAGGGGGACGGCACGCGCAGGGCGGGCGGGCGGTTGGTCGCGTTGAGGGGGTCCTCCATGGGAAGCATGGAGAGGGAGACGTTGACGTGGCGCGCAGAAGTTTGCCAGGGGGTGCGCAGGAACTGGGAGTGGCGGGAGACGCCGGGGATGTCGACGGTGCGGTTCGTCGCGCCTTCCAGATCGATGGGCACGGCGGCCAGCAGGAGGCGGCGGAGCGAGGGGAGACCTTCATCGGAGAGGATGGCCGCCTGGGCGTTCGAGGAGAGCGTCAGCGCGGGTACTTCGGAGAGGAGGTCCGGCGGCGGAAGGACATCGAAGGGTATCGCGGCGCACTTTTTCGATGACAGTTTTTTCCAGGACTCCAGCGCGAGGTCGCGCGAGACGAGCAGGGTGTCGCCGCGGCGGCCTCTGAAGGGAGGGAGCATCACCGAGCAGATTTGTTGCGAGTCGTGGGGGCCGGAGACGAGGTTGAGGCGGATGAAACAACAGTAGCCGGCCCAGCGGTGGTCCGTCACGGCCCGGGCCACCGACGGGGGTACCGGCAGGTCGCAGGGAAGGGGCCCCGGCAGGTCGCGCGTTTCGGTCAGCACGGGCGCGCCGAGGGGGCGTACGGGGGCGGGGAGGTAGTCGGCGGGTACGGGGTTTTTGATGGCGCCGCCATCGGTGCGGGGGTGGTCCAAGTCCCCGATTGCCACGCGGAAGACCTCGAACACGGCCCGTACGGGGCCTTGCGGCGGGGCGCCACCGGCGTCCGTGGCGGGTGCGGGTGCGGCGAGGCGGAGGACGTGGAAGGGGGACAGCGAGGAGGTATGGTCATCCCAGCTGTCGCCGAGTTCGGCGGGCGGTGTGGCGACGTTGGTCGATACCTGCCTGGCGGCCCAGAGTCCCCATACCGCCGCGTCGTTCGACGTGCAGAGCGAGGAGGGCGCGAGGGTTACCGGCAGGTCCGGCCAGACCGCGTCCGCCGGTTCCGCGCGCGCGGCGGAGGCCGCCGCGAGGCCGAGCAGCGCCGCCGCGGCGAAAGAGCGCATGGGGGAAAATGGCCGAATCAAAATCTTCATGCCCGCATGATGCACGCCTGGCGCATCCAATGCAAGGATTTATCGCCCCGCCCCGCCCGGATTTTGCACAATCCGCTGCCTCCCCGCCCCACCCGGAGTTTTCCAATGGAGTTGTCAGGCGAAGAACTTGTGTTTTCGTTCGTGCAAAGCCGGGTAGGGCGGCGAGTCCCCTCGCCGCCGGAAACCGGAACGTGCAAGCGAATGCCATGGGTGATGCGGATGCAATTCAACCGGGACTTGGGGAAACATGCGTCCGCACATTTCCGGCGTCGTCCTCCGGTATGACGGACACCGGCGGGCAGGGACTGCCCGCCCTACCCATCCTTGCACATGGGAAATCGCAAGGTTTTCACCTGACAACTCCAATGATTGGAAAAAAACTTTCCAATGGTTGGAAAAAACGCCCCGATTTTTCCAATGATTGGAAAAATTTTTCGGCAGTTTTCCAATGATTGGAAAAAATTTTCGGCGCAAGGGGAGCGCAAGGGAATCGCAAGAGGAAAACGCAAAGAACGCAAAGGGGTGGACGCAAAGAACACAAAGACGCGAGATGGAAGGACCTTGTGTTCTTTGTGTTCGCTTTGTGTTCTTTGTGTTGAAAACGGTGCGCCCGCGCCTGCGGCGCGGTTGAAAGGTTGAAAGGTTGAAAAGTTAAAAGGTTGAAAAGTTGAAGAATCCCCGCGATTGGATAACGGGTGGAGAAGCGAAAGGGCGGTTAGGGGGAGGTCACGATGTTGTTCCATCCTGCCTTGGGTCCTGGAATATCCAGCCGAACGGCGTCTGTGGGAATGACAGGACAATGGCAATCGCCGCAAAGATGTCGGAGGGAAATGATTCGGTCGAAGCGCCAATCCACTCTCCCACTTTCACAAGACCGAATCCGAGACCGGACTGCCAGGCTTCTTTCCAACCGGGCCAATGGCCGTCTTCATACATGTTCGCGAGTTCGCCCCGGGACTGGAGGGCAATCACGAAATCGGGTCGCACCCGCCCCTCCTTCTCGTCCCACCGCCTCCACACGGACAGTTTTTCGCTGCCGATGATGGCATGGAGCAATGCTCTGGACACCTCACGGTCGGCGTAGAATTCTCCGCGCTCGATGTCATTGACCGAAATCGTCCCTTCGTAATGGGATGCCCGAACGAACCGATGGTACTCGACGGGTTCCAAGTGGACCAGACATTGTCCACCGTGGAATTCGGCGACAATGTCGGAAGTCTGCCGCTTGCCCGCTGCAACGGCGATGGAGGCGATTTGTGCCCAATGTTCGCGGTCAGGCCCCGCAAACACGCGGCCTTTTTTAACCTAAAAACAGCAGTTCAAGCCACTCATTCGAGCGCCGGTGCGCATGCACACGGGGGAAAAACCTTCTCGCCCCCTTCACTCAACGGGTGAAAGGATGGCGGCTCCGTGGTAGCCTTCCTTTGTGGAATCAAAACAAAGGA
>JAFXQI010000002.1 GCA_017527155.1 Kiritimatiellia bacterium | reverse complement strand
TGTCCGGGCGGCCCCAGGGGCCGTACACGGTAAAGTACCGCAGGCCCGTCATCGCGATGCCGTACAGCTTGCAGTAGGTGTGGGCCATCAGTTCGTTCGCCTTCTTGGTGGCGGCGTAGAGGGAGATGGGATGGTCGACGTTGTCGTGGACGGAGAAGGGCTGCCGGGTGTTGAGGCCGTAGACGGAGCTGCTGGAGGCGTAGGTGAGATGAGGGGTGCGGGCGTGGCGGCAGCATTCGAGGAGGTTCGCGAAGCCGACGAGGTTGCTCTGGACGTAGACTTCGGGGTGCGCCAGGGAATGGCGGACGCCGGCCTGCGCGGCGAGGTTGACGACGCGGTCGAAGGAATGGGCGCCGAAGACGGCCTTGAGCGCGGCGGCGTCTTCGAGGGCGCCGCGGACGAAACGGAAGTCGCCGCCGAGGGCGCGGAGGCGGGCGAGGCGGGCTTCCTTGAGGGAGACGTCGTAGTAGCCGTTGAGGTTGTCGTAGCCGACGACGGTGTCGCCGCGGCGGAGGAGGGCGTCGGCGAGGTGGTAGCCGATGAAGCCGGCGGCGCCGGTGACGAGGACGTTCACAGCAGTTCTCCTTGCACGCCGGGGGATGCGGGCGCGGCCGGCCGGCGGGCGTGGTGGGCGGCGGGGTCGCGGAAGGCGGGCGGCAGGGGCAGTTCGAGGAGGCGGCAGGCGGCCGGGGTGGCGGTGCGGCCCTGGGGGGTGCGGGCGAGGAGGCCCTGCTGGATGAGGTAGGGTTCGTAGACTTCTTCGAGGGTGCCGGGCTCTTCGCCGACGGAGACGGCGATGGTGTTGATGCCGACGGGGCCGCCGTCGAATTTCTCGATGATGCAGCGGAGGATGCGCTTGTCCATCTCGTCGAGCCCGTGGGCGTCGACGTCGAGCATGGCGAGGGCCTGGTCGGCGACTTCGGCGGTGATGCGGTTGCCGGCGCGGATCTGGGCGTAGTCGCGGACCCAGCGGAGGAGGTTGTTCGCGATGCGCGGGGTGCCGCGGGCGCGGGCGGCGATCTCGTCGGCGCCGCCGGGCTCGATGTCGACGTTCAGGATGCGCGCGGAGCGGACGACGACGCGGGCGAGTTCGGCGGGGGTGTAGTAGTCGAGGCGGTTGGTCATGCCGAAGCGGGACCGCATGGGCGCGGAGAGGAGGCCGCTGCGGGTGGTGGCGCCGACGAGGGTGAACTTGGGGATCGTCAGGCGCACGCTGCGGGCGCGGGCGCCCTGGTCGAGGACGATGTCGATGGCGAAGTCCTCCATCGCGGAGTAGAGGTACTCTTCGACGGATTTCTGGATGCGGTGGATTTCGTCGATGAACAGGACGTCGCCCTTTTCGAGGTTCGTCAGCATGCCGGCGAGGTCGGCGGGCTTGGCGAGGATGGGGCCGGAGGTGGCCTTGACGTTGGAGCCCATGGCGGCGCCGATGATGTATGCCATGGTGGTCTTGCCGAGGCCGGGCGGGCCGCAGAGGAGGACGTGGTCCATGACGTCGCCGCGGCCCTTGGCGGCCGCCACGCTCAGTTCGAGGCGCTCGCGGATCTTTTCCTGGCCGATGAAATCCGCGAACCGGCCCGGGCGCAGGGTCAGGTCGAACTCGGCGTCGGCGCGGTTGAGGGTATCGGAAACGAAACGTTCGGTCATGGGGCACTCGCTCGGCGGAGATTCAACCACAGGGGGCGGAGGGACTCAAGCCCGGAGTGGGGAGAGAGGACTTGGCGACTTGCGACTGGGGCGAGGAGGGTCAGTCGTCGTAGATGGCGGCTTCGCGTTTGTGGCGGGTGTCGTCCTGTTCGCGGATGGCGGATTCGTGGCGCTGGCGGGAGGTGTCGGAGGTGGGTTGGTCGCGGACGGTGCGGATGGTGGTGACGGATTCGCCCTGGACGAGTTCGCGGCCGATGCGGAGGGAGCGGTCTTCGCGGGTGATGGTGGAAAGGTCGACGCGTTCGTCCTTCATCCGCATGGAAGGGCCGATGGCTTCGGCGGAGGGATTGACGATGAGGGGCGCGAGACGGCTCTGGGCGCGCTGGGCGCAAGCCGGGGCGGGGACGAGGGCGGCGACCGCGGCCAGAAGCATCGCGGCAACGGCGGCCGCATGGAAACGGTTCGGTTTCATGCTGGGGAGTAAAGCGGAACGGAGGGGGCTTGTCGATGAAAAAGCGGGGGCGCGGCCCGCGGGCCGGCGGCGGGGAACCGTCCCTACAGCGTGCCGAAGAGGCGGTCGCCGGCGTCGCCGAGGCCGGGGACGATGTAGTGGCGGGCGTCGAGGTGGTCGTCGATGGCGGCGGTGTAGACGGGGACGTCGGGGTGTTCGCGCTCCAGGCGGGCGATGCCTTCGGGACAGGAGATGAGGTTCAGGAAGACGATGCGCGGGAAGCCGTGCTTCTTGAGGGTGACGATGGCGTCGCAGACGCTGCCGCCCGTCGCCAGCATCGGGTCGAGGAGGACGACGAGGCTGTCGGGGAAGGGGCGGGGGAGGTTGAGGTAGTAGGGGATGGGTTCGGCGGTCGTTTCGTCGCGGCGCGTGCCGATGACGCCCGCGGTGGCGTAGGGGAGGATTTCCAGCATCGGTTCGAGCATCCCCATCCCGGCGCGCAGGATGGGGGCGACGACGAGATGCCCGGCGACCTTCACGCCGTCGGCGTCGCCCATCGGGGTTCGCACGGCGACGGGCACGGTCGGCAGGTCGCGGAGGGCTTCGTAGGCGAGGAAGAAGGTCATCTCGCGGACGAGTTCGCGGAACAGCTTGGGCGCGGTCTTGGTGGCGCGCAGGATGGCGAGGCGGTGCTGGAGGAGGGGATGGCGGACGACGGCATGCATGGGGCGGTCTCCGGGGGTCAGCGGCGCTTGGCGATGGGGACGTAGGGGAGGCGGGAGGGGCCGACGTAGTACTGGCCGGGGCGCATGATGCGCTGGGACGGGTCGGCGCGCATCTCCTGCCAGTGGGCGATCCAGCCGGGAAGGCGGCCGAGGGCGAAGAGGACGGTGAACATCTCCTTCGGGAAGCCGAGGGCGCGGTAGATGAGGCCGGTGTAGAAGTCGACGTTGGGATAGAGGTGGCGCTCCTGGAACCAGGGGTCGGCGAGGGCCGCCTCCTCCAGCTCCAGAGCGATCTCGCCCAGCGGGCCCGTGATGCGGCCCTTGCGGACGAGCTGGGAGCAGATGGCCTTGGCGATGCGCGCGCGCGGGTCGTAGGTCTTGTAGATGCGGTGGCCGAAGCCCATCAGGCGGAAGCCGTCGGTCTTGTCCTTGGCGCGGCGGAGAACCTCCGGGACGGGGATTTTTTCGCGGACGATGCGCTCGAGCATCTCGATGACGGCCTGGTTGGCGCCGCCGTGGAGCGGGCCCCAGAGGGCGCAGACGCCGGCGGAGATGCAGGCGTAGAGGTTGGCGCCGGTGGAGCCGACCATGCGGACGGCGGTGGTGGAGGCGTTCTGCTCGTGGTCGGCGTGCAGGATGAGGAGTTTGTTGAGGATGGCGACGTCCTCGGCGGAGGCGGCGTAGCGCGAGACCGGGGACTGGAACATCATGTTCAGGAAGTTTTCGCAGTAGGAGTAGCGGTGCGAGGGGTCGATGAAGGGCTCGCCGATGGATTTCTTGTAGGAGAAGGCGGCGATGGTGCGAAGCTTGGAGAGGAGGCGGGTGACGGTGATGTCGATTTCCTCGCGGTCGGTGTCGAGCTTGATCTCGGGGTAGAAGCTGGAGAGGGAGACGACCATCGCGGAAAGGACGGCCATCGGGTGCGCGCCTTCGGGGTAGTTGCCGAAGAAGTTGCGCATGTTCTCGTGGAGCATCGAGTGCTGGTTGAGCAGGTCGGAGAAGCGGCTGCGCTGTTCGAGGGTGGGCAGGTCGCCGTGGACGAGGAGGTAGGCGACTTCGACGAACGTCGCGTGCTGCGCGAGGTCTTCGATGGGGTAGCCGCGGAGGAGCAGGCGGCCGTTCGCGCCGTCGACGTAGGTGATGCCGCTGCGGCAGACCGCCGTCGAGGCCAGCGCCGGATCGTACGCCGAGACGCCCAGCTCGCGGCGGAGGTTGCCGACGTGGATGACGCGCTCGCCCTGCGTGCCGGTCAGCACCGGCAGGTCCAGGCGGCGGCCGTCCAGCTCCAGGCGGGCCGTCTCCGTGGCGGCTTCGGCGGGGGCCTTGGCCGCCTTGCGGGCGGGCTTGGCGGACGCGGGTTTGCGGGCGGGTTTCTTCGTCATGGGAACCTCCTGTCGGGATGGGACGGGTCGATACAAAACGACCCCGGCACTCGCGTGACGGGGTGGACCGGTCCGGTCCGAGCGGATGCCCGCCACGGGCCGGAACCGTGCGCGGCGGCGCCGCTCAGCCCTTGACGACCTTGCCGGCCTTGATGCACGAGGTGCAGACGGTCATCGTCCTGACACCGCCGCCGGGCTGGATTGCGCGGACCTTCTGAAGGTTCGGCTTGACGGTGCGCTTGGTGACGGCGGTGGTGTGCAGACCGATGCCGCCCTTCTTCTTGCAAAGACCGTGACGGATGATCTTGGCACCCGTCGCCTTGTGCTTGCCGCAGATTTCGCAAATCGTAGCCATGACTCAACTCCTGTGTGTGTACAAAAACGCGGGGACTATAGCCGTCCGCCGCCGCCCCCGCAAGCAAAAAAGGAACGGAGGGAAAACGCGATGCGGGCGGGGGCGGCGGGAACGGCCGGCGGGGAGGGGGCGCGCCCCGGTGCCGGGGGCGGATTCCCGGGCGGATTTCCATGGTGGGGAGGATGGTGGGAAAACCGCGTGTTTCCGGGTGTTTTTCCGTAATTCCAAACGGGGGCCCGATGTGGGGATTGCGGGAGGCGGGAGGGTGTGGTATGGTGCGGGAAATGGCCGGCGGTGGGTGCCGGAAGGAAAGAAGAGGTCGTCATGACGGACAAGTGGAATCGGAAGGAAGAGCGGCGGGATGCGGGCTTCACGCTGGTGGAAATCCTGCTGGTGGTGGTCATCATCGGCATTCTCGCGGCGGTGGCGATCCCGAACCTCACCGGCGCCCAGGAGAAGGCGCGCAAGAACGCGGCGGCGCAGGGCATCCGGCAGCTGGAGTCGGCCGTGGACCGCTACGAAATGGACGTCGGCAAGCTCCCCGACAGCCTGCGCGAGCTGATCAGCAGCAGCGCGAAGGGCTGGGAAGGGCCGTACATCCGCAAGGAGGAAGGCCTCAAGGATCCGTGGGGCAACGAGTTCCACTACTCCAAGAGCGGCAACCAGTACAAGATCGTCTCCGGCGGCGCCGACGGCTCGGTCGGCGGCGAGGACGACGTGAAGTGATCCGCCGGCCCGCCGCCGGCTGCCGCCGCCGGAGCGGCTTCACGCTGGTGGAGATCCTGCTGGTGGTGGTGATCATCGGGATCGCGTCGGCGGTGGCGCTGCCGTCGTTCGCGAAATCCTACCGGGGGGCGAAGCTCCGCACGAGCGTGCGCATGGTCCTGGCGATGCACCGGAACGCGCAGTCGAAGGCGGTGCTGGGCCAGGAGTACACGGCGCTGCTGTTCGACGTGCGGAAGGGGACGGTGGAGCTGGTGGAGCAGTCGGGGCCGCGGAAGATGCAGGACTCGTTCTTCGGGGAAATCGGGGGGAGCGGCGGCGGGATGGGGTCGGTGATGTCGGGGGCGGACTTCGGGGACGGGGGCGGGGAGGGCGGCGACGGGGCGGAAGTGTCGTCGTTCGCGCTGCGCAAGCTGGAGGACACGGTGTCGTTCGAGTCCTTCCGGGGCGGCAGGGAAATCGACGAGCTGTTCTACGTCAGCTACTACCCGAGCGGCCGCTGCGAAGGGTACACGGTGACGCTGGCGGACGGGGAAGGCCGCCGCCGGTCGGTCACGGTCGATCCCATCACCGGCAAGGCGAAGGTCCAGGACGGGTGAGCCGCGGGGCCTGGCTTGGCGTGGGGGGACGGGTGTGGTAGAAGGAAGGGGTGGAACGGATCGTGACATACCGGGCGGTGGCCTGGAGCTTTTTCCGGGTCGGCGCGGGGGCGTTCGGCGGCGGCTGGGCGTCGTTGCCGGTGTTCGCCGCGGAGCTGGCGGGGCGGCGGGGGTGGTTCGAGGAGGGGGAACTGGCGGAGATGTTCGCGCTGGCGCAGTCGGTGCCGGGGGTGATCCTGGTGAATTTCGCGGTACTGGCGGGGGGGCGGCTCAAGGGGAAGCCGGGGGCGGTGCTGGCGGGAACGATGGCGGCGATGCCGGCGTTCCTGCTGATCCTGGGCGTGGCGGCGGCGTACGGGTGCGTGCCGGCGGGAAACGCGTGGGTCCGGCGGGTGCTGCTGGGCTTGCAGACCGGGGTGGTGGCGCTGATCGCGTCGGCGGGGGTCAATTTGGCGCGGCGGAACGTTCCGCGGGGGTGGAAGCGGGCGGCGGCGTGGGGGGCGGCGGTGGCGGCGGTGGCCGTGGCGATGCTGTGGACGGAGGTGCCGCTGTGGGCCTGGCTGGTGGGAGGGGCGCTGGGCGGGGCCGCATGGGAGGGGATCGGGAAGAAGGGGGGCGGGGCATGAGCGTGGTGGTGGCGCTGTTCGGGACGTTTTTCAAGATCAGCCTTCTCTGCATCGGGGGCGGGTACAACATGATTCCCCTGATGCAGGAAGAAATGGCGGCGCGCGGGTGGCTGGATGCGGACGGGTTCATGCAGGTGCTGGCGCTGTCGGAGGTGACGCCGGGGCCGGTGGCCGTCAACCTGGCGACGTTCGCGGGCTACCGGACGGCGGGGCTGGCGGGCGCGGCGGCGGCCACGGCGGGGGTGGTCCTGCCGGGCATGCTGATCCTGGTGGCGGTGGGGGGCGCGGTGGCGCGGTGGCGGGAGCACCCGGCGGTGCGGGCGGCGATGCGGGGCGTGATGCTGGTGCTGGTGGCGATGCTGGCCACGACGGCGGTACGCATGGCGCTCGCGCTGCCCCCGCTGGGCGGGGCGGCGACGGCGGTACGCTGGGGGGTGGCGGGGGTCTGGACGGTGCTGTTCGCGGAACGCATCTTCACGCCGGTATGGGGCTTGGCGGCGGCCGTGCCCGTCGGGTTCCTGCTGGCGGCGATGGGATGACGCGGGGCGGGCGGAACTGTTTTCCAATGATTGGAAAAAAAGTTTCCAATGGTTGGAAAAATCGGGCCGGGTTTTCCAATGATTGGAAAAAATTTTCATCGTTTTTCCAATGATTGGAAAAAATTTCCGGCCATTTTCCAATGATTGGAAAATATTTTTCCAATGGTTGGAAAAACGGGGATGGAGCGGATTGCGGAACCGTGTGGCCGCCATCCATTGTCCCGCCGGCCATTATCCCTGCGGACGCGCGGAAGCGCGTCCCTCCCCGCGGAGTGCGCAAGGGGAGGGTCGCGCTTCCGCGCGACCTTGTGGCAGGGAACCTTTCTAGCGGGCGACGAGGTCGGAGATGGCGCGGCAGTGGCGCCAGACGGCGGGGAGGGAGGAGAGGGCCAGGACGTTGTCCTTGTCGGATTTGGAGGCGGGCGGGTTGGGGTGGACTTCCAGGAACAGGCCGTCGATGCCCACCGCGCAGGCGGCGCGGGCGAGGTAGGGGGCCCAGCGGCCGTCGCCGCCCGTGCCGTCGGTGCGGCCGCCCGGCAGCTGGACGCTGTGGGTGGCGTCGAACACAACCGGATAGCCGGTCTCGCGCATGATCAGCAGGGAACGCATGTCGGCGACGAGGTTGCCGTAGCCGAAGCTCGCGCCGCGCTCGGTGAGGAGGATCTTCTTGTTGCCGGTGGATTCGACTTTCGCGATGACGTGCCGGATGTCCCAGGGGGAGAGGAATTGGCCCTTCTTGATGTTGACGACGCGTCCGGTTTCGCCGAGCGCGACGACGAGGTCGGTCTGCCGGCACAGGAAGGCCGGCAGCTGGAGGATGTCGGCGACTTCGGCCGCGGGCGCGGCGTGGGACGGTTCGTGGACGTCGACGAGGACGGGGAGGTGGTACGTGGCCTTGACTTCGGCCAGCCATTCGAGGCCTTGGGCGAGGCCGGGGCCGCGGTAGGAGCCGACGGAGGTGCGGTTGGCCTTGTCGTAGGAGGCCTTGAAGACGAGGGGGACGTTCTCTTTCTTGGCGAAGGCGGCGAGGCGGGCGGCGAGGTCGAGGACGGCTTCGCGGCCTTCCATGGCGCAGGGGCCGGCGATCAGGGCGAGGTGGGGGCGGGCGCCGCCGAAGGTGACGGATCCGGCGCGGACGGCGCGGGTCCTGGTTGGCGGGAAGGGGGGCGGGAAGGTGGGGGCGGCGGGGGGCTTTTTCACGGGACGCCTCCGTCGGTGCAGGGGACGAGGTAGTTCCGGATGTAGTCGCGGACGCCGTCTTCGAGGGACGTGAATTCGCGCGTGTATCCGGCGGCGCGGGCGCGGGCCATGTCGGCCTGGGTGAAGTACTGGTACTTGGCGCGGAGGTGTTCGGGCATGTCGATGTATTCGATGTTGGGTTCGCGGTCCATCGCGGCGAAGACGGCCTTGGCGAGGTCGTTCCAGCTGCGGGCGCGGCCGGTGCCGCAGTTGAAGAGGCCGGAGCATTCGGGGTGCCCGCCGCAGTGGAGGGTCATGTCGACGGCGTCCTTGACGTAGACGAAGTCGCGCAGCTGCTCGCCGTCGGCGTAGCCTTCGCGGTGGGATTTGAAGAGGCGGATGCGGCCGGTCGCCAGGACCTGGCCGTAGGCTTTGTGGACCACGGAGCGCATGTCGCCCTTGAAGTCTTCGTGCGGGCCGTAGACGTTGAAGTACTTGAGGCCTGCGATGCGGTCGAACAGGCCCTGGCCGCGCGCCCAGAGGTCGAAGAGCTGCTTGCTCATGCCGTACATGTTCAGCGGGCGGAGTTCGTCGATGCGGGAGAGGTCGTCGGCGTAGCCCTGGGCGCCGTCGCCGTAGGTCGCGGCGGAGGAGGCGTAGACGAAGCGGGCGCCGGTGCGGATGCAGAAGCCGCAGAGTTCCTGGGTGTAGCGGAAGTTGTTGTCGACCAGGTAGTCGGCGTCGGTCTCGGTGGTGCTGCTGCACGCGCCGAGGTGGTAGACGGCGCGGACGGGCGGGCAGGCGCCGTCGGTGTTGAAGGCTTCGCGGAATTCGCCGGACTGGAGGTAGTCGGCGAAGCGCAGTCCGCGGAGGTTCTTCCAGTGCTCGTCGGCGCCGAGTTCGTCCACCACCAGGATGTTCTCTTCGCCGCGGCGGTTCAGCTCCGCCACCAGGTTGCTGCCGATGAAGCCGGCCGCGCCGGTCACCACGATCATGCCTTTGTCTTGCGCCATGGGGATTCGTCCTTTCGGGGGTTGCTTGCAATCGGGGGCACCCTAGCACCGGCGGGGGGCGGGGGCAATCCCGGAGTGCGGGGGAGGGCGCGGCGCGGCGGTGGGCGCCGTCAGCCCAGCAGCTTCCCGTACACCGCCGCGTCCCGCGCCGAGAAGCAGCAGAACACCACCTCCATGTCCGGATGCGCCGCCAGGAACGTCCGTGCCTCCCGCACGGCGATCTCCGCCGCCGCTTCGGCGGGGTAGCCGTACACGCCCGTCGAGATGCACGGGAACGCGACGCTCCGGCAGCCGTTCTCCGCCGCCAGCGCCAGGGAGTTCCGGTAGCAGGCCGCCAGCCGTTCCGCTTCCCCGCGGCCCCCGCCGCGCCACACAGGACCGACGGTGTGGATCACCCGGCCCGCCGGGAGCCGGAACCCCGGCGTGATCCGCGCCTCCCCCGTCGGACAGCGCACCCCCGGTCGCACTTCCGGCACCGCGAGACACGCCTCGAAAAGCTCCCTCCCCGCCGCCCGGTGGATGGCCCCGTCCACGCCGCCGCCGCCCAGCATCGCCTCGTTCGCCGCGTTGACGATGGCATCCACCGCCAGCTCCGTGATGTCTCCTTGCACGATCCGCATCATGGTCCGTCTCCTTCCGTCACTCCAGGTTCCAACCCCATCCTACCCAACGATCCCGCCCCGCGCGAGTCCCAACCGCGGCGCCCATCCGTTCCTTGATATCGCGAGATGGTGCGCCCATGGTGCATGGCGTGGTGCGGAGACAAGGTGGTTGTGGTGTCTTGCAGGGAGCTTCCCATGCGCCGGTCGCGCGGAAGCGCGACCCTCCCGATGCGCCCTCCAGGGGAGGGACGCGCTTCCGCGCGTCCGTTGGAGTGTCCATGGTTGGCGGCAGCTTGGCGTGTTTCTTGAACCGCGCCAGCCCGTGGACTGGGGGCGGGAACGTGCGGGTGGTACCCTCAGCCCGCGGAGGGGGGCGAGGGCGTCGTCCGGGCCTCGGGCAGCGGGTCGAGGAGCCAGCGGGAGTTGTACCAGAACCATTGGGAGGGGGCGGCGCGGACGGTGCGGTCGATTTCGTCCATGACTTGCTGGAGGAGGCGGGAGGCTTCGGCTTTCTTGTCGGCGGCGGGGTCCGGGGTCCAGGGGCCGAGGAGGGTCATGGTGTGGCGCGTCCAGCCGTCGCGGCGCATGATGGCCAGGAAGACCGGGACTTTGGCCTGCACGGAGAATTCGCCGAGGCCCGGATAGGTGTTGGCCACGCCGCCGAAAATGCGCACCGGGACGCCCGGGGTCTTGGAGCGGAGGTCGGGCATCATGGCCAGGTATTTGCCCTTGCGGAGGTTGGAAAGGACTTTTCTGAGGAGGTTGGGTTCGCCCTTGAAGAGGAGTTCGAGTTCGCCGGCGTGGCGCAGCTGCCGGAGCCAGCGGCTGACGAGCGGGTTCTTCTGGTCGCGCGTGATGGTGAACATGTCGACGCCGCACTGGGGCGCGACGATGCCCGCCAGTTCCCAGTTGCCGGTGTGGGGACAGGCGAAGATGCCGCCGAGTCCGGGATGGGCCTCGGCATGGGCGCGGAATTTGGCGAGGGCGGCGTCCATCCCGACGGGGACGGGGAGGGTCGGGTGACGGGAAAGGTAGATCATCTCGACGGCGGTGAAGGCGGTGTTGCGGAAGGAGAGCCAGGCGTCGCGGCGGGCGGCCTCCGGGGGGTATGTTTCGCCCATGACGAGGCGGATGCGGCGGACGGCTTCGCGGCGCTTGCGGCCGATGAAGGGGTACGCGAGGCGGGCGAGCAGCCACGCGAGGAAGAGGGCGCCGCGGTAGGGGAGGCGGGAGAGGACGGCGGCAAGGGCTCGGAGGGAGATGTATTCGGCGACGTGTTTGGGGCGGTATTTCACGGGTCAGTTCCTTGGGGTGATGGTGCCGAGGCGGCGGAGGGAGTCGAGGGTGTCGCCGACGGGGGTGGCGACATCGGTGACGATGGCTTCGGGCGAGCTCTTGCATTCGCAGAAGATGCCATTCGGGGAAGAATCTATGATGCTAACGATGTCCGGAGGGATTTCGAGCCAGGCGGGCTTGGATTCCGTGTCGTCGGAAGAGGGGCCGCCGTAGAGGTCCATTGCGCGGTCGGCGGGGCGGATGCGGTAGCGGTAGGAGAACCTTTTTTCGTCTTCGCCTTTGAGATAGTAATCGCCGGAGGCGAGCTGGTAGATGCCGTAGGAGACTCCGTCGCTGATAAAGAGGGGGACGGTTTCACCCGTGGAAAAGACGACGCGCCAAGCGGCGACGGAATAGGGGCGGGGGGGACGGTATTCGATGGCGAAGGGGAGAGTTTCGGGACAATCGGCGCGTTGCCAAGGGGCTTCGGCGAGCAAATCGGGGGCGCGGTGATTCGGCGGTATGAAGATGGGACCCGGGCCGAAAGCGCCGAGAAAGCGGCGGGAGGCCACGGGAAAACCAAAAGCGCCGTTTTTGCAGACAACGGTTTCGGCGGCCGCATCGACGATGATGGGTGGGTCGGCCCCGTCCGAGAGGCAAAAGAGGTGGCCGGGGGCGTCGAAGGCGTAGACGGAAAGATAGGGGTGGCCGCCCGGATTCATGCGGATGTCAAGGTGTTTGCCCGAGGGGAAGACGACCCGGCGGTAGTGTTCGGCCAGGAAAGGATGGGCGGGTTTGTATTCGACGGTGAAGGGGAGGCCGGGTACGGCGTCCGAGACCACCCATCCGGATTCCGGCGGTTGGCGGTCGAAATCGATGAATATCCCTACGATGAGGGCATGCATGGCACAGGGCAGGCTCAGGATGACAAGGATGAGTCCGAGTACCAACTGGAGGGTGGCGCGGAGCCAGGCTTTGGCGAGCAGGGAGCGGATGAAGGAGACGATTCCGAGGACGGTGCAGAGGAGGAGGAGCAGGGCGACGGCCAGGAGGAGAATCCGCGCGACGGTGAAGGTGTAGAGGGCGAGACCTGCGAGGACGGCACCGGCGGAGAGGGCCCAGAGGAGGGGTGGCCCGTAGAAGGTGTCGAGGCAGAATCGTTTGAAGGTCACGGGGTGGGCTTTGGGGGCTTGGGCATGCGCTTGCGGAGGATGCGGTCGGTGAGGGATTGGGGGACGAAGCGGACGGTGAGGTCGACGAGGCGCGCGGAGGGGGTGACGAAGTAGCGGCGGCGGGGACGGGCGCTCTCCAGGGCGCGGGCGATGGCGCGGGCGGCTTCTTCGGGGGGGCGCGTCCAGAAGTCGGGCTTCTTGACCTGGCGGCGGCGGCGCTCGATTTCCTTGGCGTAGAGGGGGCCGTAGGCGGAGGCGGAGGCGTCGACATTGCGGTCGAGGGCTTCGACGGCGTTCTTGCGGAAGCGGCTGACGATGGCCCCGGGCTCGACGATGGAGACGCGGATGCCGCGCGGGGCGAGTTCGATGCGCATGGCGTCGGAGAGGGCCTCCAGGGCGAATTTGGAGGCGCAGTAGGCGGCGGTCATGGGGACGGCGATGCGGCCGAAGACGGAGCTGACGTTGACGATGCGTCCGCGCGCGGCGGCGAGGCCGGGCAGGAGGGCGCGGGTGAGTTCGTGGACGCCGAAGAGGTTGGTCTCGAACTGGGCGCGGAGGGCGTCGCGGCCGAGGTCTTCGATGGCGCCGGCCTGGCAGTAGCCGGCGTTGTTGACGAGGGCGTCGAGGCGGCCGCCGGACGCGCCGAGGACGGCCGCGGCGGCGGAGGCGACGGAGGCGGGATTGGCCAGGTCGAGGGGGACCGGGAAGAGGCCGTCGCGGCCCAGCGCGCCGAGGTCGGCCGCGGTGCGCGCGGTGGCGAAGACGCGCCATCCGCGCTCCGCCAGCAGGTGCGCGGTGGCGGCGCCGATGCCGGAGGAGCAGCCGGTGACGAGGACGGTGCGGGCGGGGGCGGTCATTCGAGGCCGACGGCGCGGCGGGCGGCTTTGAGGGTTTCGCGGGCGGTCTTGCGGGCGCGGGCGGCGCCGTCCTGGAGGATGGCTTCGACTTGGTCGGGGTGAGCGGCGAGTTCTTCGCGGCGGGCGCGCAGGGGGGCGAAGTGTTCTTCGAAGAGGGCGGCGAGCTCCTTCTTGGCGGTGCCGTAGCCGAGGCCGCCGGCGCGGTAGCGGGCGGCGAGGTCGGCGGTCTGTTCGGGCGTGGCGAAGAGTTTGTACAGGGCGAAGACGTTGCAGGTGTCGGGGTTCTTGGGGGCTTCCAGGGGGGTGGAGTCGGTCACGATCGACATGATGCGCTTGCGGGTCGCCTTGGGGTCGCCGAAGAGTTCGAGGGTGTTGCCGTAGGATTTGGACATCTTCTGGCCGTCGAGGCCCGGGACGACCGCGACGCTCTCGGCGATCAGCGGCTCGGGGATGCGGAAGACTTCGCCGTAGAGGTTGTTGAATTTGACCGCGATGTCGCGCGTGACTTCGAGATGCTGTTTCTGGTCCTTGCCGACGGGCACGACGTCGGCCTGCTGCATCAGGATGTCCGCCGCCATCAGCACGGGGTAGGCGAAGAGGCCGTGGTGCGGGGCGAAGCCCTTGGCGAGTTTGTCCTTGTAGGAGTGGCAGCGCTCGAGGAGGCCCACCGGGGTCACGTTCGAGAGCAGCCACGCGAGTTCCTGCACTTCCGGGACGTCGGACTGGCGGTAGAAGACGGTCTTGGACGGGTCGAGGCCGCAGGCGAGGAAGTCCAGCGCGACGTCCCAGGTCTGGCGGCGCAGGCGCTCGGGGTCGGTCACGGTCGTGAGGGCGTGGTAGTTGGCGATGAACCAGTACATTTCGTTCCGGTCCTGCAGCCCGAGCATGGGGCGGATGGCGCCGAAGTAGTTGCCGATGTGCAGCTGGCCGGAGGGTTGGATGCCTGTCAGTACTCTCATGGTGGGTCCTCGTTTTTCGATCAAGGCCCGCCACTCTACCACGCCCCCGCGCAGGGGGAAGCCAAATCCGAAGCGCCCGGGCGTCCGCGGGGCGGCCCCGTCCCCGCCGGACCTTTTTGAGATTACGGGAAACCGGCCGGTTTTGCGTGCTTTTGCCCCCCTTCCTCCCGCCATGGACGACAGGCCTCCTTCCCGCCGCTTTTTCCGTGGCGCGCCGCCGCCGCCGTGGTACAAGGGACCCGTGAAAGGAACCCGCCCGCCATGACCCCGCTCAACACCGCCGTCCTTGCCGCCTACCTCCTCGCGATGCTCGCGATCGGCCTCGCCTTCGCCGGCCGCCAGAAGACGACGGAGGATTATTTCCTCGCCGGCCGCCGCATGCCGTGGTGGGCGGCGGGCATGAGCATGTACGCGTCGCTGACGAGCGCGGTGACGTTCATGGCGTTGCCCGGCACGGCCTACCGCGAGAACATCGCGTTCATCGTGGTCGGGTTCGCGAGCGTGGCGGTGGCGCCGGTCCTGGTGCGGCTGATCTACCCGGCCTACATCCGCCTGCACGCGACGACGTCGTACGAGTACCTCGAAGCCCGCTTCGGCCCCGGCGCCCGCCGCACGGCCGCGGCGCTCTTCCTGCTGGCGCGGATCGGCTGGCTGGGGCTGGTGGTCTACGCGCCGGCGCTGGCGCTCTCGGTGGCGACGGGCCTGCCGCAGTGGGCGTGCATCCTGGCGATGGGGGTGCTGGCGACGGCGTACACGGTGCTCGGCGGCATGGTGGCGGTGATCTGGACGGACGTGGTGCAGTTCGTGCTGATGGTGGGCGGCATCGTGTGGCTGGCGGCGGCGCTGTCGGCGCGGGCGCCGGGCGGGGCGGCGGGGATCCTGGCCTTCGCGCGCGAGCACGGCCACCTGCACGTGGCGGACTGGCACCTCTCGCTGACGGCGATGAGCGGCTGGGTGGTCGGCGCGGGATACTTCTTCCAGCTGATGCAGGACTACGGGACCGACCAGACGACGGTCCAGCGGATGATGTCGATTTCGACCCCGCGCGGCGTGGCGAAGGCGCTGTGCTTCAACGCGGGGGTGGACTTCGTGGTGATCGGGCTGCTGCTGTTCCTGGGTCTGGGCCTCTACGCGGTGCAGGCGGCGGACCCGGCGCTGCTGCCGGCGGACCTGGCGGGCGACCGGCTGCTGCCGGCGTTCATCGTGCGGGCGCTGCCGGACGGCGTGTCGGGGCTGCTGGTGGCGGCGCTCTTCGCGGCGGCGATGTCGAGCATGGACTCGGGGATCAGCTGCGTCTCGACGGTGGTGATCCACGACTTCCTCCGTCCGCTGCACCTCGCCCCGCGCGGCGAAGCCGCCGAACTGCGCCTCGCGCGGGTGCTGGTGCTGGTGTTGGGGGCGGCGGCGACGGCGGTGGCGTTCTGGGCGGCGCGCTTCGAGCAGCTGATCGAAGCGTACACGCAGGTGGTGAGCCTGTTCAACGCGCCGGTGCTGGGGCTGTTCCTGCTGGGGATGCTGACGAAACGGGCGACGTTCCCGGGCGGCCTCGCGGGGGCGGTCGCGGCGATCGCGGCGACGCAGTGGCTCTCGACGACGCCGGTCCACTGGGCGTGGCGCTTCCCCTTCTCGCTGGCGGTGACCTTCGCGGCGGGCTACGCCGCCTCCTGCCTGCTCCCGCGGCCGCGGCGGCGCGGCCCGCCGGTTTTCCGGTGATTGGGAAAAAAGTTTCCAATGGTTGGAAAAATCCGGCCGTTTTTTCCAATGATTGGAAAAAATTTTCGTCAATTTTCCAATGATTGGAAAAAAGTTTTCCAATGGTTGGAAAGGTTTCGCGCGGCAGGGGGCGGGCGGCGGATTTTTTCCGCGCGCGCGTGTTGATTTCGCGGGGCGCGGTTGCTACATTCCGGGGCATGACGACAGCCCGGAAATCCCGATCCGCAGCCGCCGCGTCCGCCGCGGCGCTCCTGGCCTGCGCCCTGCTCGCCGCCGCCGGCTGCGGCGGCCGCCCCGACGAGGCCCGCGAGGCGCGCCATCCCCTCCTGCGCAAGGCCGCCGCCGCGCGCGAGGCCGAGGACGCGGACCGCGCGATCGCCCTCTGCGAGCGCCTGCTCCGGCGGCATCCCGACAACTCCGCCGCCCACCGCGAACTCGCCCTCCTGCTCGACCACTACCGCGACGACGCGCCCGGCGCCATCGTCCATTACCGGCGCTACCTCGAGCTGCGCCCCGATTCCGCCCAGCGCGAGGCCGTCGAGGAAATGCTCCACCACTGCGAGGTCGCCTACGGCGCGCATCTCGTCCAGGCCCCCGATTCGCTCAAGCGCGAACTCGCCGCCAAGGACGCCCGCATCCGCGAGCTGGAGCTGGAAGTCGTGCAGCTGCGCGAGGCCCGCGACGGCACCGGGCCCGCCATCGCCGTGCCGCGTTCCGTCGCGAAGGACGCCCGCGCGAAGGCCGCCGCCGCCGAGACCGCCGCGACGCGCACCCACGTCGTGGGTCCCGGCGAGACCCTCGCCACCATTTCCAAGAAATACTACGGCACCCCCGCCCGCTGGAAAGACATCCACCAGGCCAACCGCGACCGCCTTCCCGACGCCAACCGCGTGCGCGAGGGCATGGAACTGACCATCCCGGAGTGATCCCGACATGAGCACCGACTTCTACGACGACGACATCATCCCCTCCTCGCGCGAGATTCCTTCCCGCCCCATCTCCGACCTGCCGCTGACCCACATGGCCCGCCACAAGCAGGAAGTCGACGAACGCATGGTCGACAAGGCCAAGGAACTCGAACGCCTCCGCTCCCGCCAGGCCGAACTCGAACGCGAGCGCCGCACCCTCGAAGAACTCCGCGCCCAGCAGGAACGCTTCGAGACCCTGCGCCGCGACTCGAAGAAGACCCTCTCCGAAAGCCTCGTCCGCCTCGACCAGGAGCGCCAGCAGGCCGACCGCCTCATCGAACAGCTCGAGGAGACGCGCCGGCTGTTCCAGTCGCGCCTGGAGGAAGTCGACGGCATCGACGAGCAGTCCTGGGAAGACGACCGCCTGCCCGACGAACTCAACCGCGCCGTCGTGCTGCTCGAGAGCGTCCAGGACGAATACCGCAAGGCCGTCGCCAAGCTCGACGCCATCCGGCCCGCAACCGGCGCCGCGCCCGCTTCCGGCCGCGCCGCCCCCGCCTATCCCGCCATGCGCGTCCCCGGCGGCGCGGGGCTGCCCGGCGGTTGGCGCGGATGGCTCGTCGCCGGCGCCGCCTTCACCGCCCCGCTCATCGCCGCGCTCGTGCTGCTGGGCGTGGTGTACGCGCTGTTCTTCGCTTGGTGAGAAAGGCGCCGCCGATGGTCCTCTTCCGCAAACCGTCCAACGTCCTCGAAGACCGCATCCGGGCCATCGAGCGCGAGCGGCGCGCCCTCCTCGAACGCATGGACGCCCTGGAAGCCATGCCCGACCTCTCCGGCCCCGGCCCCACCTCCCCGCGCCTGCGCGCCGCCGCCCTGCCGCGGTCCCGCAAGGCCGCAGCTGCCGCCGCCCCCGCCGCGCCGGAGCCGCCGACCGCGTCCGCCGCCGCGGCGCCCGAAGACGCGCAGTCCCTCGACTTCGAACCCGGCCCCGACGGCGTCGCCATCAAGCACGCCGCCATGCCGCGCATCCAGCGGCTCGACATGGTCCAGCCCTACGCCGGACGCCGCCCCGCGACCCTCCCCGACAGCATCGGCGAACCCGAATACGACCGCCTGCGCAACTACCTCGGCAACGGCGGCGGCCTCCACCGCCTCCGCGAAGACCGCAAATCCCGCGGCAGCCAGCGCGCCAAGGCCATCTTCATGGCCGGCATGGTCGTGCTCCTCGCGTTCATCCTCTTCCGCATGATGACCTGACGATGGACCGCCGTTTTCCCTTCCCGGCCGCAATCGGCCGCAATCGAGTGCCATCGGCCGCAATCGATGGGGCCTTCCCCCGGAGGCGCCCGTGAACATCGCCATCGCCTGCGGCGGCACCGGCGGCCACGCCTATCCCGGACTCGCCACCGCCGAAGAACTCCGCCGCCGCGGCCACCGCGTCACCCTCTGGCTCACCGGACGCGACAGCGAACGCGCGGTCCGTGCCGAGTGGAACGGCCCCGTCGTCGAGATTCCCTCCAAGGGCTTCATGTCCTTCTCCCCGCTGCGCGTCATCGGCACCCTCCGCGCCCTCCACGCCGCCGCCCGCGCCGCGCGCACCGCGATGGCCGCCGACCGGCCGGACGCCCTCCTCGCGATGGGCTCGTATGCCTCCGCCGGACCCTGCCGCGCCGCCATCGCCCTCGGCGTGCCGCTCGTTTTGCACGAAGCCAACGTCATTCCCGGTCGCGCCGTCACCTTCTTCGCCCGCCGTGCCGCCGCCGTCGCCGTCGGCTTCGAGGAATCCCGCCGCTGGCTGCGCCGCGCCTTCCGCGTCGAGACCGTCGGCATCCCCGTACGCCGCCGCCTCGCCGAAGAGGCCGCCGAAGCCGCCGCCGCGCCGCGTCCCGACCGCCCCGCCGGCGCCCCCCTGCGCCTGCTCGTCACCGGCGGCAGCCTCGGCGCCGCCCGGCTCAACCGCGTCGCCGCCGACGCCGTGTGCGCCGCCGCGCGCCGCGGCATCCCCCTGCACGTCGTGCACCTGACCGGGACCCGCGACGAAGCCGCCGTCCGCGCCATCTACACCGACGGCGGCTTTCCGGACGCCGACGTCCGCGCCTACGAATCCGACATGGCCTCCCTCTACGCCGACGCCGACCTCGCCCTCTGCCGCGCCGGCGGTTCCACCTGCGCCGAACTCGCCCTCTTCGGGTTGCCCGCGCTCCTCGTCCCCTATCCCCACGCTGCCAAGGACCACCAGACCGCCAACGCCGAAGCCCTCGAACGCCGCGGTTGCGCCGACCGCATCCCCGAGCGCGACCTCACCGCCGCCTGGCTGGAGAACTACCTCGCGGAGATATCCCGCCGCGGCGACCGCCTCGACCGCATGCGCGCCGCCGCCCGCCGCAACGGCATCCCCGAAGGCACCGCCGCCCTCGCCGACTGCGTCGAACGCGCCGCCGCCGGCGGCCTGTAGCGCGTTCCAGGGGGAGGGATGCGCTTCCGCGCGTCCGCAGGAAGCAACCAGGAGTGCCCGGACAGACGCTTGGGACGGCTCGCTCGGAGAGCTCGCCCCACCGGTCCGGCGCGGAAGGCCAAACAAGGGCGGCACCGTTCCGGGCGCCGCCCCGGGTCCGTCAGTCGGAGAACAATCCGTACTTGAGGATGCAGCGGATGGCGGAGAACCCGTCCTTCCAGCCGATCTTCTTGCCTTCCGAGTAGTCGCGGCCGTAGTAGGAAATCGGCACTTCGTACACCTTCAGGTGGCGCTTGGCGACCTTGGCCGTGATTTCCACCTCGAAGCCGAACCGGTTCTCCTGGAGCGGGATGGACTGGATGATTTCGCGCTTGAAGACCTTGTAGCAGACCTCCATGTCGGTGAGGTTCAGGTTGGTCGTCATGTTCGAGAGCGTGGTCAGGAAGCGGTTCCCGATGTAATGCCAGTAGTAGACCACGCGGTGCGGGCCGCCGCCGAGGAAGCGCGACCCGAACACCACGTCCGCCCGCCCGCACAGCAACGGCGCCAGCAACCGCGGATACTCGTGCGGGTCGTACTCCAGGTCCGCGTCCTGGATCAGCACCCAGTCGCCCGTCGCCGCCGCGAACCCCGTCCGCAGCGCCGCCCCCTTGCCCTGGTTGACCTCGTGGAAGAGCACCTTCAGCGACGCGTCCGCGCCGGCCAGCTCCTCCAGCACCTTCCGCGTCCCGTCGGACGAGCAGTCGTCCACCAGGACCAGCTCCTTCTCGATTCCCTCCAGGGGGACGGACTTCACCGTGTCCACGATCGTGCGGATCGTGGCGGCCTCGTTGAATACCGGGATGACGATGGACAGTTTTTTCATGGTTCCTTCCGGGGTCGGGGGTGCAGGCAACAATCCCGACTATAGGCCATCCCCCCCCGCTTGGCAACGCCAAGATGGAAAGGTCCGGCGGGCGGAGAGCCGGGTGTAACCTTCCGCCCCGCCGCGGGTATGCAAGGCAGATCGCGGCCGGAAGCGCCGGCGCGGGAGAATCGGGGTGGATTTTCCCGCGGGGACGTGGTATGGTTGCGGCGGAACAGACAGGAATGCGAGCATGAGCAACCTCATCCAGCCCCACGAAATAGCCGGCGACTCGGTCTACGGCGTCAAGCAGTACGAGTACACCGTCGGCGACGTGCCGCGCCAGGACTACATCGCCGCCCTCACGGTCGCGTCCTTCAAGCAGTCGGTCGCCATCGAAAGCACCGCCTCCGCCTACGCGGAGGTCGTCCGCGAGCGCGAGCGGAAGGTCACCGACCTCGGCGAAGTCCTTTCCGCCCTCGCCAAGGCCATCGCTTCCATGGACCCCAAGAGCCAGAACCCCGACAAGAGATCCGAACTCTCCACCGAGCTCGCCGACGCCCACTCGCTGGCCGGCAAATACGGTCTCGCCTTCTCGTGGTCCCAATACAAGGACGGCAAGATGTCCATCACCTACCGCAACGCCACCAAGGCGCAGAACGACATCCAGTACGCCATGGACACCGAGGACAACAACCTCAAGCAGGACATGGTGGCCCTGCAGGGCCTGATTTCCAAACGCGACAACGCCTACTCCAACGCCGCCAAAGTCGTCACGAAAGCCAGCAACACCTCCTCCGGAACCATCCACAACATGATCTGAACCAAAGGATCAAGACCATGGCCACCATCATTTCCAATGCCGTTTCCCTCAGCGAGACCTGGGGCACCACGTTCTGCGACTACACGATCCTCGACAAGACCGGCCAGCCGCAGAAGGTCGATTTCCAGGACCTCATGATCGCCATCTCCGAGAAGCGCGCCGTCTCCGTCGAAGGCGAGGTCAATCCGCTGACCACGCGCATCCGGAACCGCAACAAGGACCTGGAAATCCTCGGCAAGGCCCTTTCCGAACTGACCGCGGCGTCGGCGACGCTGAAAAGCGATGCCACCGGCGACACCCAGTGCACCTACGATTTCAGCGACGACGTCCACACCCGGGTCAAGCGGCTCACCGGCTACACGCTCGACGACAACGAGAAGAAGAAATGGCTGGAGTACTTCACCCAGCGCGTCAAGAGCAAGATCGACGGGCTGAACAACGAAGCGCAGACCGACATGTCGCGCCTGCAGTCGCTGGTGGACCGCCGCGACGAATCGTACTCCACGGCGACGAACCTGATGAGCGCCGTCTCCGAAACCCGCGCCAACCTGATCCGCAACCTGTAATCCCGCCGTCCGCCAGGAGGAACCGCCATGTCCACCATCGACACCGTCGCAATCGGGACCAACCGCTACGCGCCCGCCGGGAGCGCGGCCATCAACATGTACGTGATGCCGGACTCGGGCATGATGACGATCGGCCAGCTCGTGCAGGCGGCGTGCATGCGCTCGGCGGCCGCGCACGAGGCGCAGAGCGTGCTGAAGATGAACCAGATGACGAACGGCTCGACCACGCTCCAGCAGGCGGCGGAATGGCTGGGCAGGATCGCGAACGGCTCGGCGGTCTGGGACCAGGCGAAGGCGTTTCTCGTCAACACCATGGGCATCGAGGAATCCGTGCTGCCGCAGGACCTGTCTTCCTACGACCGCCGCATGCAGGCCGCGAACGCGCTCAAGAACAAGATGGACGTCCTCACGAAGAGCCAGCAGGAAGACATGATCGACCTGCAGACGATCGTGAACCGCCGCGACGTGGCCCATTCCACGGCCTCCAACGTCGTCCGCACCCTCGCCAACTCCACCACCTCCAACGCGGCCAACATGGGCTGAGTCCCCGGGGAAGGGGCGCCCCCGTCCCCCGGCCATCGAATGCCGGCGGTAGGGCGAGCTCTCCGAGCGAGCCGGTTTTTTCCCCCCTCCCTCCTTTTCTGCCAGACTGGTAGGGCGAGCTCTCCGAGCGAGCCGGTTCCACCCCTCCCTCCTTTTCTTCCAGACTGGTAGGGCGAGCTCTCCGAGCGAGCCGGTTCTTCTTCCTCCTCCTCCTCCCTTCACGCCTCGCACGGAGGTCGGGTGCGCAGCGACGGTGCCCCGCCGTCTGCAGGCGTCTGGCACCATGCAGGCGGTAGCGGAGGAAACCCGGAAAATCGGAGTTGCTTTCTTCCCTCAAACGGACGTTCGGGTCGAGGTCATCCCCCAGTGGAGACCGTGCACAAACCGGAGATGCACCCCCTCCGCCCCGCCCGCTTCCGCTTCCGCTCCATTCCGGGCTTGCGGAAGCCCGGGGAAAGGGGTAGCGTCAGGGCGACGTGAGAACGCAATACGAAAGAGACGACATGAACGAGACCGCTCCCTCCCCCGACCCCGCCGCCGCGCCGCGGGATACCGTCTGGAAAACCATCGCCCTGATCACGCTCCCGCTCCTGGGACTGGTGCTGATCGTGCTGGCCATCGCGCTGCTGCGGCCGGTGCGGCCCGTGGTCGTGACCGAAATCCTGCCGCCCTCCAGCGGCGCCTCGGTCAACCTGGGGCAGATCATCGACGCGACGGTTCCCGGTGCCTGGGCCGAGCCGCGCCTGGGCTTCCGCTACCGCCTTTTCGTGGAAGATGAGAGCGAGGACCGCTCCTCCGGCATCGCCCATCTCGCCGGCCGCGCGGTCTTCATCCCGGACGCGCGCCGCGGGCAGACCGTCCTGGCGGAAGTGACGCGCGTGCGCGAGCGCGTGGTGGATGCCGTCCTCACGGCGGTCGTGGGGCAGATCGACATGCCGCCGAAGCCGCCGCGTCCGGTCTGGAAGCCCAAGGCGGGCGACCCCACCGCCGACATCGTGAAGGGCGCCGTCCTCGACGTCGTCCTCACCGAACCCTCCTCCAAGAACCCCGCAAACGAGGCCATCGCCCGCGTCGCCGGACTCGTCGTCGTCGTGCAGGGCATCCCGTCCAGCTCCATCGGCGAGCGCGTCAACGTGCGCATCACCGACCGCCGCGAGCGCATCGCCTTCGCCGAACCCACCGGCAAGCCCGCCGGCACCGATCCGCTCCCCATCCGCGAGGCGCGGCCCGCCAAACCCGCCTACCGCCCCGAACCCGGCGACCCCGCCGTCGTCGGCGCGGAATTCGACGTCGTGATCGCCGAGCCCTCCGCCAAGCGCCCCGGCGAAGAAGGCATCGCCAAGATCGGCGGCCTCGTCGTCGCCGTGAAGGGCGCCACCACCATCGGCGAACGCGTCAACGTGCGCATCACCGACCGCCGCGAACGCATCGCCTTCGCCGAGCCCACCGGCAAGCCCGCCGGCACCGGCCCCCTGCCCGAAATCAAGAAGGCCCCGCGCCCGCCGAAGCCCGCCTCCAACGCCCCCTCCATCGCCGACGTCGTCGAAGGCGCCGTCCTGGAACTCAACATCCTCGAACCCTCCCGCAAGAACCCCGACACCGAAGGCGTGGCCAAGGTGGACCGCCTCGTCATCTTCGTCAGCGGCGCCACCGAACCCGGCTCCCGCGTGAAAGCCCGCATCACCTCCCGCATGACGCGCGTCGCGTTCGCCGAAGCCATCGGCCCGGCCGCCGCCGCCGCCCAGAAATAAGGAGACTCCGCCATGGCCCAGACCCTCACCACCGAACGCAACCTCCTCCGCCGCCAGGAAGAGATCGAACGAGAAGTCCGCTTCCTCAACCGCATGCGCATCCTCGAATGGGGCGCGGCCGCCATCGTCCTCGCCGCCGGCCTCGCCTGGCGCTACGGCAACGGCGGCGGCTGGGGCATCGTCATCCTCGGCGCCTTCATCGCCTTCGTCGCCCTCGGCCACGAATTCCACCGCCGCGAGAGCACCGAGGAAGGCGAAGAAACCGCCGAATTCCGCGCCGCCAAGGCCTCCGTCGCCGCGCTCCTCGACGAAAAGCTCGCCAACGACCACTACATCCTCAACGACCTGCGCCTCAAGTCCGGCCGCGAAAAATGCTGGATCGACCACCTCGTCGTCGCCCCCTCCGGCCTCTTCGTCATCCACACCCTCGCCTGGGGCGGAAAGATCATCGGCGACACCGCCCGCCAGGCGCACGTCTGGAAGATCCGCGACGCCGCCACCGGCCAGCTCCGCCCCGCCCGCAACCCCGTCGGCAACGTCCTCCGCAAGCGCCGCCTCCTCCGCAACTGGCTCAAGGGCACCAACCTCATCTGGGAGCGCGTCTATCCCCTCGTCGTCTGCGCCAACCCCGATGCCGACATCCAGGTCCTCAACGCCAAGAACCGCGTCGTCACCCCCGCCGAGCTCGTCAACTTCATCAACGACTTCTGCTTCGAGAAACCCATCCTCTCCAACGCCGAAGTCGAAAAACTCGCCCGCGGCCTCCTCGCCGGCGAAACCCCCTCCTGAGCCCCCGCCCCCCAGCAACCTGGATATCTAGAAACCTAGAAACCTAGTCCCCCCCCATGGCCAAAATCCTCCGCAGCGAAACCAGCCTCGGCCGTCGCGAAAACGAACTCCGCCGCGAGCTCGCCCGCACCTTCTGGCTGCGCCTCGCCGCGTGGAGGCCCGTCGCGGTGCTCTCGGTCCTGCTGGCCGTGGCCGCCGTGCGGCGCGCCTCGCCGTGGCCGTTGGCGGGCATCCCCGTGCTCGCCCTGCTGGGGCTGGGCGTCGAACTCCGGCGCCGCGAGATGGCCGACGAAGTCCGCAACCTCGAAGGCGGCCGCCGCGGCGAAAACAAGATGGCCTCCATCCTGGCCGAGCGCCTGGCCGACGACCACCTCGTCCTCAACGACCTCGAACTCCGGCTCGGCCACGACCGCGCCCAGATCGACCACCTCGTCCTGGCGCCTTCCGGCATCTACGTCATCGAATCCAAGTACTGGGCGGGCACCCTCTCCGGCGACGTCGTCGACTCCAACTGGACCCAGAAAAACCGCGGCTTCCCGCGCACCGTCAAGAGCCCCGTCAAGCAATGCGAGCGCCAGCGCCGCATGCTCATCTCCCTCTTCAACCTGCGCCTTCCCGACGACCGCATCCACCCCATGGCCGTATTCACCCACCCGCGCGCCCGCCTCGAAATCCGCGGCGGCGAAGGCCGTGTCTTCACCCTCAACCAGGCCGTCCGCTTCATCAACGACCACTGCTTCGATCCCCCCGTCCTCACCCCCTCCGACCTCCGCTCCCTCGCCGATGACATCCTCCGCCACCAAACCTGACTCCCTCCTGCCGCAGCGCGGCCTCCCCGCCCGCTTTTCTTCCCCTTTCCGCCCGCAGGGCGCTCCTCCCTACTTCCTTCGTCCGTCTTCCTTCTTCCTTCTTCTCCCGCCCGCAGGGCGCACCGCAAACTTTTCTCTTTTCACTTTTCGTTTTTCACTCTCCCCATGATCCTCCGCTGCGACTTCCACCTCCACTCCTGCCTCTCCCCCTGCGCCGATCTGGGAATGTCCCCCTCCGCCATCGCCGAAGCCGCGCACGCCGCGGGCCTCGACGCCGTCGCCCTCACCGACCACAACACCGCCCGCAACACCCCGGCCTTCGCCGAAGCCTGCCGCCGCGCCGGGCTCCGCGCCTTCTACGGTCTCGAAGTCTCCACCGTCGAAGAAATCCACTGCATCGCCCTCTTCGCCACCCCGGACGCCGCCCTCGCCTTCGGCGGCAGCATCTACCCGCACCTCCCCGACTTCCCGAACATCCCCGAAAAACTCGGCGACCAGCCCGTCGTGGACGCCGACGAAAACATCCTCGACTTCGAGCCCCGCTATCTCGGCTCCTCCACCGACATCCCCTACACCGTCCTGCCCTTTCTCGTCGAATCCGCCGACGGCCTTTTCTGGCCCGCCCACATCGACCGCCCCGCCTCCGGCGTCCTCGGCCAGCTCGGAACCCTTCCGCCCGAGAGCGGCCGCATCCTCGAAATCACCCGCCACCACGTCCCCGAAATGACCGCCGCCTACGGCGCCACCCACACCCTCCTCACCGCCTCCGACGCCCACTTCCTGCCCGACATCGCCTCCAACCACACCCTCATCGACTTCGGTGATTCCGCCTTCTCCCTCCCCGCCCTCCGCGCCGCCCTCCTCCGACGCGCCGCCACTCCCGTTTTCCATCCACCCGCCCCCGCCGCGGATGACTGAAATTCCCGCTTGACGTTTCCGGGCGGACGGGTATAGTGGCGGCCAATTCCCGGTTCCAGCGTAGCTCAATGGTAGAGCGGTTGGCTGTTAACCAATAGGTTGCAGGTTCGAGCCCTGCCGCTGGAGCCATTCTTTCTGTCTTCCGGGCTAGGCCGCCGACGGTAATCGGCGGTCGAACCGCAAAAAGGAGCGTTCCCGATGCAACGGACGGCGGAAAGGCCTCCGCCCGCCGGAAAAAACCGATCCATCCGGCACGAGGTTGTTTCGCAGCAAACCGCGCACACCGCGCCGCCGCTTTTCAGGGCGTCCCGGCACGCCGCGCAGAAAGCCAGAACCATGAAAACAACCCAACCGAAAGAATCCGAAGTCATCCACAAGTGGTATCTGATCGATGCCACCGACAAGCCCGCCGGCCGCCTGGCCGTCGACGTCTGCCGCCTGCTCCGCGGTCGCGGCAAGCCCGACTACACGCCCCACATCGACATGGGCGATTTCGTCGTCGTGACCAACTGCTCGAAGATCAAGCTCACCGGCCGCAAGGAAACCGGCAAGACCTACGCCAAGTACACCCGCTACCAGAGCGGCCTGACCGAGACGCCCGCCGAGAAGATCCGCGCGAAGGACCCCGGCTACATCCTCGTCCACGCCGTCCGCGGCATGCTGCCGAAGAACCGTCTCAGCCGCCAGCTCATCAAGCGCCTGAAGACCTACGCCGGCGCCGAGCATCCCCACGCCGCCCAGAACCCCGAAGTCATTGGCTAAAGGAGAACGACCATGGCCACGAAGAAACCCGAAATCGAATACCTCGCCACCGGCCGCCGCAAGACCGCCATCGCCCAGGTCCGCCTGTTCAAGGGCGACGGGACCATCACCGTCAACGGACGCGCCTTCGCCGACTACTTCCCCACCACCGACGTGCAGCTGCTCGTCGAAGCCCCGTTCAAGGCGCTTGAAGCCATGGGCCAGTACGACGTCATCGCCAAGTGCGTCGGCGGCGGCGCGGTCGGCCAGGCCGGCGCCCTGCGGCACGGCATCGCGCGCGCGCTGATCCAGGTGGACGAGAACTTCCGCGCCGTCCTCAAGAAGGCCGGCTTCCTCACCCGCGACCCTCGCATGAAGGAACGCAAGAAGCCCGGCCAGCCCGGCGCCCGCCGTCGCTTCCAGTTCTCGAAACGCTGATCCGCCATCCGGCGGCAACGCACGAACCCCGGCCTCCGCGCCGGGGTTTTTTCGTATCCTGCCCCTTCCCGGATCACGGCGTCTTCAGAGCGGTTTTGGAAATGGTGCAGCTCCTGTTTTGCCTTCCAGGTTTGGTGGGGCGAACTCTCCGAGCGAGCCGCTCCTTGTGCCTCTGCGGCTCGCACGGAGTGCTCGCCCCTGTCACGTGGCGGCCGGGGTGAATCCGTTTCAGGACAGGGAAAGCGGGGCGGTTTTTCATGTTGGGAGAGCATGGGAAAAACAAAGGGATTTTCCATGGTTTTTCCATAATCTCGCGAGAGGGGCCGGATGTGGAAACCGCGGGACGCAAAAACGTTTTACCCTAGACAATTTTTCTTCGGAACGCATTTTCCCCTTGATTTCCGGGGAAAGAAGGGCCATGATGCGCGCCCGTTTTGCCCGGGGCGAGCCCGGGCGAGGAGGTACGAACCCATGTCCAGAGAAGTCCCCATTTCCAACGTCCGCAACATCGGCATCATGGCCCACATCGACGCCGGCAAGACCACCGTGTCCGAGCGCATCCTCTACTACTCCGGCAAGACCCACAAGCTCGGCGAGGTCCACGACGGCCAGGCCACCATGGACTTCATGGTCCAGGAGCGCGAGCGCGGCATCACCATCCAGTCCGCCGCCACCACCCTCCAGTGGAAGGGCCACTACGTCACCCTCATCGACACCCCCGGACACGTCGACTTCACCGTCGAGGTCGAGCGCTCCCTCCGCGTCCTGGACGGCTCCGTCGCCCTCTTCTGCGCGGTCGGCGGCGTCCAGCCGCAGTCCGAGAAAGTCTGGCACCAGTCCGAGAAGTACGAAGTCCCCAAGATCGCCTTCATCAACAAGATGGACCGCACCGGCGCCGACTTCTACGGCGTCCTCGAGGAAATCCGCACCGAGCTGCACTGCAACCCCGTGCCCATCGTGATCCCGATCGGCAAGGAGGACCGCTTCCGCGGCGTCATCCACCTGATCGACATGAAGGCCATCTACTACGGCGAAGGCGACGACACCGACGTCCGCATCGAGGACATCCCGGCCGACCGCCTCGAAAAGGCCAGGAAGTGGCGCGAAAACCTCGTCGAGCAGTGCGCCGAGCAGGACGACGCGCTCATGGAAGAATTCTTCTCCACCGGCACCCTCCCCGCCGACAAGATGCGCGCCATCCTGCGCAAGGCGACCATCGCCCGCAAGATCGTCCCGGTTTATTGCGGCAGCGCCTTCAAGAACAAGGGCATCCAGCAGCTCCTCGACGGCGTCGTCGGGCTCCTGCCCGCGCCCAACGAAATCCCGCCCATCATCTCCGCCAAGACCGAAGAGGGCGCCGAGCCCGAGCGCCGCGAACCCACCGACGAAGCCCCCTTCAGCGCCCTGGCCTTCAAGATCGTCGCCGACAAGCACGCCGGCAAACTCACCTACATCCGCATCTACTCCGGCACCCTCACCGCCGGCCAGAACGTCTGGAACAGCACCCTCGGCAAGGAACAGCGCATCGGGCGCATCCTGCGCATGCACGCCAACCACTCCGTGCAGCTGGAGACCGCGCAGACCGGCGACATCGTGGCCGTGGTCGGCCTCGCCCACACCCGCACGGGCGACACCATCTGCGACAAGGACCACCCCATCCAGCTGACGAGCATCGAATTCCCGGCGCCGGTCGTCTCCATCTCCATCAAGCCCGACTCCACGGCCGACAACGAAAAACTCTCCAACGCCCTCTTCAAGCTGGCCGAAGAAGACCCCACCTTCACCGTCGCCTTCGACCAGGAGACCGGCGAGACCGTCATCTCCGGCATGGGCGAACTGCACCTGGACATCATCGTCGACCGGCTCAAGCGCGAATTCAACGTCGCCGCGCAGGTCGGCCGCCCCGAAGTCGCCTACCGCGAAACCGCCACCCAAATCGCCGACGGCCAGTACAAGCACGTCAAGCAATCCGGCGGCCGCGGCCAGTACGCCCACGTCTGCATGCGGCTCGAGCCCCTGCCGGCGGGGAGCGGCTTCGAATTCGTCAACGAAGTCGTCGGCGGGCGCATCCCCTCCAACTTCATCCCCTCCGTCCAGAAGGGCGTCGCGAAGGCCATGCAGAAAGGCCCCTACGCCGGGTATCCCGTCGTCGACGTCCGCGTCGTCCTCTACGACGGCAGCTACCACGAAGTCGACTCCTCCGACTTCGCCTTCCAGGAAGCCGGCCGCGCCTGCTTCTGCGAACTCTTCTCCAAGGCCTCGCCGGTCATCCTGGAGCCCGTCATGTCCGTCGAGGCGGTGACGCCCGAAGAATTCATGGGCGCGGTGACCGGCAGCATCTGCCAGCGGCGCGGCCGCGTCGAGACCATGGAAGACAAGGGCCACCAGAAGGTCATCACCGGGATGGTCCCCCTCGGCGAAATGTTCGGCTACGCGACGGCGCTCCGGAGCCTGACGCAGGGCCGCGCCGGCTTCTCCATGCAATTCGAGCACTACGAAGCGGTCCCCTTCTTCCTGACCGAAGAAATCATCAAGGCCCGCCGCAAGGCCGGCAAGATCCACTGACCGCCCGGCCATCCTCCGCGCTCCTCCCGCCGCCGCCGCCAACCCCGGCGGCGGTTGCTTTTCCGACATCATTTGGCAACACGGAAAAACCCTGCATTTTCCCCCTCTTCGCCCCCATCCTCCCCCCCATGGAAAAAACCGCCGTTTTCCCCGCCCGTCCGGCTCGCACGGAGTGCTCGCCCCGCCACGGGCGACCACGCGGGGCCGCCGCCGGGACGGTTTTCCAACCATTGGAAAAAAGTTTTCCAATCATTGGAAAAATTCGGCGGTTTTTTCCAACCATTGGAAAAAAGTTTTCCAATCATTGGAAAAATCAGGAAAATTTTTTCCAATCATTGGAAAACGTTTCGGGCGGGCGGGGGCTTGCGCGGGGCGGGAAAAAGCGTAGAGTGCCGCGCGTCTCATCCAGGCAACCATAACGACGAAAGGAGATCAGGATGAAGAAAGTGCTCATTCCCACGGCGCTCGACGCCATCGCGAAAGATACGCTGGAAGCCCACGGCGGGTACGCCGTCGTGCAGGCCCCCAAGTGCGACCTCGCGCAGCTCGCCGCCGCCAACCCCGACGCCCACGCCCTCATCGTGCGCAGCGAAAAGGTCACCCCCGAAATCATCGACGCGCTGCCCGCCCTCAAGGTCGTCGTGCGCGCCGGCGCCGGCTACAACACCATCGACATCAAGTACGCCCGCAAGAAGGGCATCGACGTCATGAACACCCCCGGCGCCAATTCCAACGCCGTCGCCGAGGAGGTCATCGCGCTCATCCTCGCCGACGCCCGCCACCTGGTCGCCGCCGACGCCTCCTGCCGCGCGGGCAAGTGGGAGAAGTCCTCCTTCATGGGCACCGAGCTGACGGGCAAGACCCTCGGCATCGTCGGGCTCGGCTACATCGGCCAGCTCGTCGCCAGGCGCGCCGCCGGGTTCGACGTCAAGGTCCTCGGCTACGATCCGTTCACCTCCGAAGAGAAGGCCCGCGCCCTCGGCGTCGAGCTCGTCGGCCTCCCCGACCTCTTCGCCCGCGCCGACTACGTCACGCTCCACGTCCCCGAAAACGACGAGACCCGCGGCATGGTCAACCGCTCCCTCCTCTCGCAGATGAAGCCCGGCGCCACCCTCGTCAACTGCGCGCGCGCCGGCATCCTGGTCGAGGACGACCTGCGCGCCGTCCGCGCCGAGAAGGGCATCCGCTTCCTGAACGACGTCTACGCCAAAGACGCCGAGGGCCCCAAGAGCGTCGCCGACATCGCCGACCTCATGCTCCCGCACCTCGGCGCCAGCACCCGCGAGGCCAACCGCAAGGCCGCCGAACTCGCCGCGCGCGAGCTGATCGACCTCGACGACAAGGGCATCACCAGCGCCGTCGTGAACCGCTCGGTCCCGGCGGGGCTCGACCCCGCGTTCGCGCGGCTGGCGAACGTCCTCGCGCGCATCTGCCGGCGCACGCTCGGCACGGCGGCGCGGCTCAAGCTCGTCGAGGCCCGCTACTACGGCTCCCTGCAGCCCTACGCCGACTGGCTGCTGACGCCGGTCGCGGCCGGGCTGAGCGCGGAGTACGACACCGGGCTCGACCACAAGGGCACGCTCAAGTTCCTCGCCGACATGGGCGTCGACTACGTCGAGCGCGAGGCCGACGGCTCCAAAGGCTACGCCAACTCCATCACCCTCGACCTCACCGGCAACCTCGACGCCGAACACCTCGTGCGCGCCAGCGTGCGCGGCACCGTCGAGGAAGGCAACCTGCTCGTCTCGCGCATCAACGACTTCGACAAGCTCTACATGGAGCCCGCCGGCAACTGGGCCGTCTTCGCCTACGACGACCGGCCCGGCGTCCTCGGCCGCATCGCCGCCGCCCTCGCCGCCCACGGCATCAACATCGACGACGTCCGCAACCCGCACGACTCCCGCGGGCACGCCTCCCTCGCGATCCTGCGCGTGAACCGGCCGCTCGGCGACGAACTCGTCGACCGCATCCGCGCCGACATCGGCGCCGGCATCGCGTTCCACATCGAGATCCAGTGACGCCTCCGGGCGGCGGGAGCGTCCCCGCTCCCGCCGCCCGCCTTCTTCCGCCCGCCCGCCAAGCCACCCACCGGAGCCGACCAATGACCCCCTTGCAAGCCGTTTTCATGGGCCTCCTCCAGGGCCTCACCGAATTCCTCCCCGTCTCGTCGAGCGGGCACCTCGCCGCCGCCGGACACTTCTTCGGCATCGACGGCGAAGCCAACCTCGCCTTCACCGTCGCCGTCCACGTCGCGACCGTGCTGGCCACCCTCGTCGTCCTCTGGAAGGAAGTCGCGTGGATCCTCAAGGGCCTCTTCCGGCGGGAAGGCGGCCTCAACGCCGAGCGCCGCTACGCCCTGGCCATCCTCGTCTCCATGATCCCCGTCGGCATCGTCGGCGTCTTCTTCAAGGACGCCGTCGAAGGCGTGTTCGGGGCCGGACTCCTCCCCGTCGGCTGCTGCCTGCTGGTGACCGCCGCCCTGCTGGCTTTCAGCCACTTCGCCAAGCCGCGCAAAAAGGAGGGCATCTCGCTGCCCGACGCCTTCGGCATCGGCGTCGCGCAGGCCGTCGCGGTATTGCCCGGCATCAGCCGCTCCGGCGCGACCATCGCCACGGGCCTGCTCCTCGGCAACCGCAAGGAATCCCTGGCGCAGTTCAGCTTCCTGATGGTCATCCCGCCGATTCTCGGCGAAGCCCTCCTCGACATCGCCAAGACCCTCCACGGCGGCGCCGAAACCACCGCGACCGCCGGCATCGGCACCCTCCCGCTCGTCGCCGGCTTCGCCACCGCCTTCATCACCGGATGCCTGGCCTGCAAATGGATGATCGCCCTCGTCCGCCGCGGCAAACTCGTCTGGTTCGCCCTCTACTGCGCCCTCTTCGGCGCCCTCCTCATCGCCGCCTCCCTCGCCTGAATGGAGCGGGTGAAGGGAATCGAACCCTCCTAGCCAGCTTGGAAGGCTGGAGCATTAGCCACTATGCTACACCCGCGCAGGGGAACAACGCGGGGGATATTGGACGAAAGGCGGCCGTCCGTCAATGAAATTGCACGTCCGGCGAAGGCGGGGCCGGTGGGGTGGGGGAGGGCGGTGTAAAAACAGGAATCCGGTGGGTGGGGATGATGGGCTGGAATGGCGCTGGGGGGCGGCGCATGGAGCGTTCGCCCCCGCCACTCAAAGCGCATTCCACGGAATGGCCAGCGTCCGCCGGTCCAGCCGGTAGACCTCGCTCCCGGCATACACGATGGCCCCGTCCCCGGCGGCATCGCCGTACGTCTCGCGGAACGCCTTGATTCCGCGCAGGTCGTACGCGTCGATGTGGTCCTTGCACTTGGCCTCGAACGGATGCAGCGCGCCGTCGCGTTCCAGCACGTTGTCGATTTCGGCCCCGCCGTTCGTCCGCCAGTGCCAGTGCCCGACGGCGTCCGCGAAGGGATACAGCTGCCGGCGGATTTCCCCCGCGACGAACGTCTCGAAGACCGCCCCCCGCGATGGCGACGCCAGCAGCGCCTCCGGCGAGGAAATCCTCAGCAGGTGCGTCTGGATGCCGGTATCGGCGAAAATCCCCTTGGGCTTGCCGCTGATGCGCTTGATGGCGTTGCCCTTCCACGGGGGCAGTTCGTGCCACTGGAACGTCGCCTTCAGCACCCCCAGCCACCGGTCCGCCGTCGCCGGCGACACCCCGATTTCCCGCCCGAACTGCGAATGGTTGATTTCCTGCGCCGACAGCGCCGCCGCCAGCGCGAGGAACCGCGAAAACGCTTCCAGGTCGCCGACGCCCCCCGCCACCCGCACATCCCGCTCCAGATACGTCCGCACGTAGGACGCCGCATGGCGCTTGACGAACCGCAGCGGCAGCGTCGTCTCCTCCGGCAACGCCCCCCGCCACAGCGTCTCCATCAGCCCCCGTCCCGGACGCGGCCTCTCCGGCATGGCATTTTCCCAGCTCCCGCCCCCCTCCAGGAACCGCACCAGCCACGGCTTCGCCCCGCCTCCCGCCAACCCCAGGCTCTCCGCCACCGAACACGCCTCCAGCTCGTACACCAGAATCCGTCCCGCCAGGCTTTCCGACACCCGCTTCAGCAACAGCGGATTCTGCGACCCGCTCAGCAGATAGCGCCCCTTCCCATCCCCCGCGTCCAACCGCCTCTTCAGGGCCGGGAACAGCTCCGGCGCGTATTGCACCTCGTCCAGGATGGCCGGCGTCCCCAGCGTCTCCAGGAACAGGTCCGGATCGCTCCTCGCCCCCATCACGTCCATCACCGGATCGAACGTCACCAGCTTGACGCCCGGAAACAGATGCTTCAGCAACGTGGTCTTCCCCACCTGCCGCGCCCCGACGAGCAGGATCGCCTTCGCGACAGAAAACCCCTCCCTTATTTCGTTTTCCAGATGCCGGGCAAAATACTCCATGACCAAGTTCTCCTGTCAAAAGCGGCTTGCATTATCTGCATCCGGATTCTGATTTGCAAGCTACTTTTGCTCTCCCGATGTCCTTGCGCTACAACCGCTCCAGCGCCTCGCCGAACGCTGGGTCCAGGAAATCCCGCGCCAGCGCGTCGGCCGCCGCGAGTTCCTCCGGCGTGTGGCTCGTCAGCAGCGCGATGGCGCGCATCCCGGCGCGGTGCGCCGCTTCGACGCCCGCCGGCGCGTCCTCGATCACCAGGCACTCCGCCGGCGGCACGCCGAGCTTCCCCGCCGCCGCGAGGAAGATGTCGGGATGCGGCTTGCCGCGCGCGACATCCCCGCCCGTCACGACCGCCCGGAAGAACCGCGCCAGATCCAGCGCGTCGAGGCACAGCCGCGCGTTCTCCGGCGGCGCGCTGGAGCCGAGGGCGCACGGGATTCCCAGCGCCGCCGCCTTCTCCAGCGTTTCGCGGACGCCCGGGATCGGCGCGATGCCGCCCGCCCGGATGCGGTCGCGGTAGCGGCGCTCCTTCTCCTCGCCGAGCGCCACGGCTTCGGCTTCGTCCACGGGCCAGCGGAGGAGTTCGCGGATCACGGCGATCGTCCGCAGACCGCACTTGCCGATGTGCTCCGGGTCGGCCATCGGATATCCGTGCGCCGCCGCCGTCTCCCGCCACGTCTCCACGTGCAGGCGGTTGGAATCGACGACCACGCCGTCGCAGTCGAAAATCAGGGCATGGATGCGGTGGTTCACGGTCCGGGCCTTTCGAGAAGGTTGCGCAGCACGGGGCCGATGGATTCGATGTCGCCCGCCCCGACGAGCAGCACCCGGTCGCCCGGACGCCACAGTTCCGCCACGCGCTTCACCGCGTCCTCGAAGCTCCCGCACAGCTCCGTCGGCGGCGCACCGGCATCGGCC
>JAFXQI010000014.1 GCA_017527155.1 Kiritimatiellia bacterium | reverse complement strand
TGGAAAAGGCGCGAGTCCGGACCTTCAAGCGCTTGCAAAACCTCGTCGCCCTGTGTGTCCTCGCCTATGCCGCGCTCGCCCATTACCTGCCGACGTGCGGGGATGCGGCCATCCGTCTGGCCAAGGCCATGAAAGACAATTTTGGGGCCCTCAACCTCCCGTTCCGCTCCTATGTCGCCAACTTGCGGGAGCTGTTGCGAATGACCGCCATCCGTTGCATCACGGGCCGCCCCAAAAAAAGAAGGCCTCCAAGCCTGACACCCCTCCTCCCCGGCTTCTCGTAAATCACCCGCCATCTGCTTCCCCGCAAAAACCGGGATAAGGGTGCACCCGCATTTTTCCGCCTTTCCCTCCCATCCCCGTGTTTTCCCCAGGGCCCGTTCCTCCGCACAGGCCTGCGCGGGAAGGCACATCTCCGCCGTGTGTCAGCCGCCGGATGCGGAGAGGGACGAAGAGGGCAAGCCGGTGGGGCCTGTGCCCGCCAGCATCGTCCCAGGCGCCTGCCGACGGCGCACCGCCGCCCGCAACGGTCCCGCCCACGGGAACGGAAAAGACGGAGATGCGCCCGGCGGGGGAAAAAGGTCGATTGTCAAAGTAAATGCGCCCAATTGGCTGGATTTTGGGATAGTAGTGACATTTCGTTTTGCCAATCGGACAATGAGTTCTACCGAAAATGGGTGACCAGTAGAATGGGAGGGGCGGAACTTGGGGGTGGAAGGGTCGAAAGGGCAACAAAAATGCGCGCCGGCGGGCATCGTGGTTTTTCGGACCTGGTAGATGCCCCCGGGGAGGGACAATGCAGTCGGACAGGCGACGGCTATGGGAAAAAGCGATTCGGATGGACAGGCGGTTCATGGAGGCTTTGAGGAGGGCAAGGGTCAAGCGGGGGTGCTCGAACAACCGCAAGGGGCAACGTCGCCGATTGCTCTATTATAGGGGACTTTTCGACGGTGGCGACGGTACGGGCAAAGGCTGGCGGGGCATGAAGGTATTGCTTGCTCGATTGTCGGGCCGTCACTTGAGGAGGCGAGCACGGCATGGTGGCGGGCGGTAGCCAAACACAATGGGGCACGACGAACGCCAATTGCATCGGCGTAACTTCACTGCGTCATCAATGGCCCCAAATTCCTGCCCCTTCTCAATGCTACCAAGCCTGTCCTACTCCTTTGTCCAACTCGTTGCGCCCACCCCAGTGGCATTTACTTTGGCAAGTGACAGGCGGGGGAAAAATCGCGCATCGGAGATTGACATCCCCGCGGAATGGGGTAGGATTCGGCAACTTTCAAATTCAGGAGACAACGAATGCCCAACATCAAGAGCGCCGTCAAACGTGTGAAGACCGCCGAGAAGTCGCGCCAGCGCAACTCGCAGACCAAGTCCCGCCTCCGCACCCTGCGGAAGGACCTGCTTTCGTCCGTCGAGGCCGGTGAAGCCCCCAAGACCGCCGAGGCCTATGCCGCCTACTGCTCCGCCCTGGACAAGGGTGTCAAGCACGGCATCGTCCCCAAGAACACCGCCGTCCGCAAGAAATCCCGTGCCGGCGCCATGCTCCGCAAGGTGGCCGCGTCCAAGGAATAAGTTCCCGGACCGATCGTCCCAAGCCCGCGCAGGCCATGCCCCGCGCGGGTTTTTCTGTCCCCTCCCTGCCCCCTCCTTGCCGCCCATGGAAATCCAGACTCTTCCCGTCGGTCCCATCGGAACCAATTGCCATTTCGCCATCGACGAAGCAACGAAGCAGACGGTTCTCGTCGACCCCGGCGACGAAGCCCCCGCTCTGATTGCGCACCTGCACGGCGAACGGCTTGTCCTGGCCGCGATTCTCGTCACGCACGGCCATCCCGACCACATCACGGCCCTGGCCGATCTGTCGGACGCGTATCCGGAGGTGCCGATCTGGTTCCCGTCCGGAGACCTGGCGTGGGCCTTCGAGCCGGCCAACGCCATCCCCGGTCTCCTCCCCGTTCCGCGGCGCCCCGCCACCACCCCCACCCCGGCAACGGACGGTCTCCGGCTGGACATCGCCGGCACCACATGGCACTGCATCGCCACGCCGGGCCATACGCCGGGCGGCGTCTGCTGGCACCTGCCCGCCGCCAATGCGTTGTTCACCGGCGACACCCTCTTCGCGGGCAGCGTCGGGCGCACCGACCTCCCCGGGGGCGATTGGACAACCCTCTGCGCAAGCCTCCGCCGTCTGGCAGCCTTTCCCGGCTCCCCTTCCATCCACCCCGGGCACGGCCCGTCTTCCACCCTCGATACCGAGCGCCGGACCAATCCCTACCTCTCCCTGTAGTACAGGGCCGCTTTTGTTTTGCCTTCCAAGCTCTCCTCGGGCTCTCCGGGCGAGCGATCCATCCCCGTCCCAGCGGCGCGCACGGATGGTTCACCACTCCCCGTGGATCAGCCGCCACGCCACGCTTCCCCGCCCCGGCGTGCGCGGCAACGCCCCCGGATCGTGCCAGCCCGCCTCCAGCAACTCCTCCTCCTGCACGCGGATTTCCCCCGACACCCATCGCGCCGTGAACGCCAGCATCAGCTGGTTGGGAAAAGGCCAGTGCTGGCTCCCGCGGTAGCGGATGTCGTCCACTTCCAGTCCCGTCTCCTCCCGCACCTCCCGCCGCACGCACTCCTCGGCCGTCTCCCCCGCATCGAGATGCCCCGCGATGCACGCCCACACCTCCCGGTCCCGGTACGCGTGCCGTGCCAGCAGGATCCGCCCCTCCTTCTCGACCCGCACGATCACCGCCGGCGAGACGTCCGGCCAGACCAGCGTCCCGCACGCCGCGCACCGCCGGGCCATGCCTTCCGCCGGATGCTCCTCCATCGTCCCCCCGCACCGCCCGCAGTACCGGTGGTCCCGCCGCCAGTTCAGCACCCCCAGCGCACGCCCCGCGACCGCCCCCCACCGCGACCCGGATCCCACCAGCTCCCGGAACGTCCCCCACAGGCATCCCTCCGGCGGCACCGCCGCATCGTCCCCCGGCAACCGCCCCACGGTCACATCCTGCGGCCTCAGGCGGAAGAGGTCCTCCGCGCGCTCCGCCGCCTCCCGAGCCCACGCCTCCGGCGCTACCGCGGGCTCCCCGTCCGCGGCCGACAGCAACACCTCCCCCTTTCCGCGGAACCATAGCCGGGGTCGCCCTGCCGCCATCTCACGCCTCCCCGTCCGTCGCCGCCGGCGCCGCCCCCGGCAAGCGCGCCACGAGCGCTTCCCAGCGCGCCATCGTGTCGAAATCCACGATGTGCTCGATCTTGCACGCCATCCGCGACGCCTTCTCCTCCTCCAGCCCCAGATGGTCCCGGAAAAATCCTTCCAGGAAGCTGTGCCTCCGCTGCACCTCCTCCGCGATTGCCGCCCCCGACGCCGTCAGCAGGATCGGATAATTCTTCCGGTACACGATGTGCCCCTGCTTCGCGAGCAGCTGCAGCGCCCGCGTCACCGAAGGCATCTTCACACCGAGCCGCCCTGCAATGTCCCGCGTGTGCGCATGCCCGTGCGATTCGATGAGCGCCCGGATCGCCTCCAGGTAATCCTCGAGACTGGCCGTCACCCCCACGCCCGCTCCCGCTGTTTTCACCACCGTGTCCATGCTCCGACAATGCCCCATCTCCCCCACCCCGTCCAGCCAATTTCTCGCCCCCGGCAAGGAAACGCACGCTTGGGCGGTGCGCGGCCCGTTGCGGACGCGCCGGGAAACGCATCCGGACCCCATTTCTCCGATGGACCACGGGACACCTCCGGCGGGAAAACGCCGTCGTTCCATGGCCCTCGGCAACACAGGCCGCGGCAATCGTCCCCCTCCCCACGCAATGGCCCCTCAATCCCCGCCACAGACGCAGACCGGCGTCGGCCCGTCCCGGTGTGCCGTCAGCACCGCGATCCGCCCGAGTCCGCATCCGCAAAGGCAGTCCCGCACCGTCTCGAGCGCCAGCTCTTCCCGGTTGCATTCGCCCGACAGGTGGGCCAGCACCACCGTCTCGAGCGTATCTCCCGCGACCTCCGCCACCAGCGCCGCCGCCATCCGGTTGGAGAGGTGCCCCTGGTTGCCGAGGATGCGTTGCTTGAGCGACCAGGACCGGTCGGACAGCCGTACCATCTCCTCGTCGTGGTTCGCCTCCAGGACGAGCAGCCGGCAACCCCGAAGCATCCCGCGCACGAGCGTGGTGGGCATGCCGAGGTCGGTGGCGACGCCGATCCTCGTCCCGCCGCACGAAATGCGGTAGCCGACCGGCTCGTACGCATCGTGGGGCAGCGCGAACGGGAACAGCGAAAACGGACCCACCGCAAACGGGTTTCCCGTCACGAAACACTTCCAGCATTCGGCGGGGACGTTCTTGACCGCGCGGGCCGTTCCCGTGTTGGCATACACCGGCACCCCCAGCAGCGCGTGGAGCCGCGCCACGCCTTTCGTGTGGTCGCCATGCTCGTGGGTGATGCAGATCGCCCGCACCTTCCGCTCGTCGAGCCCGCAGTCGTGCAGCGTGCGGATCGTCCGCCTCGCCGACAGCCCCGCATCGACCAGGATGGCATCCCCCCCGCACTCGATCCACGTGCAGTTTCCGTCGCTGCCCGATCCCAGCACGCACACGCGCACGGGGGGCGTCACTCCCTGGGTTGTATCTTCTCCGTTCATGGCCAAACTCCGCGCAGTATACCACGCCGGACCTTCCGCCCACCAGAAAATTGGGAAATCGGGAGCGCCAGATATCCAACGTCGCAAAGCACTCCTGCACCGGCCGCTCGGCATCCCGCCTGTCCTGCATTTCCCCGAAAGCAGGCTTGCGCCCGCCCGCGCCCCGGAGTATCTTCCGCAAACGTGGTCTCCGGCGGAGCCGGAACCCGCCATCCCGTCCAATCAACCAAGGAGAATCCATGAACCGTCGCATCCAAGCCCTCGCCCTCGCCGCCGGCATCGCCGCCGCCGCCTTCTCCGCGCACGCGGAAGCCCTCGTCACCAAAGGCTCCAGCGAACTCGGCATCGGCGGCAACCTCGACTTCAAGTCCGCGGTCGGCACCGACGTCTCCCTCGGCGTCCGCTACGCCTACTTCTTCTGGGACCAGATTTCCCTCGGCGGCACCGTCGGCGTCGCCGACAACGACGCGGCCACATCCTTCAAGATCGGTGGCGTCGGCGAATACAACTTCAAGCTCTCCGACAACTACCAGCCCGTCATCGGCACCGACCTCGTCCCCTTCGTCGGCCTCGGACTCTCCTACCAGCACGTCGACATCCACCACGAAAAGGAAAACGCCCTCGTCTTCACCACCGAAGCCGGTATCAAGTTCTTCCTCACCGACTCCGCCGCCGTCATCACCTCCGGCATCTTCGACCTCGCCACCAAGGACATCTTCCCCGACGACGACGACGCCAACAAGTGGAACTTCGCCCTCAACCTCGGCATGCGCTTCTACTTCTGAAAAGGAGACCCACCATGAGCGGAACCCGCACCAACGAAGAACTCTTCCAGGGCCTCGTCCTCTCCCTCGCCGCCGGCGCCATGCAGCACCTCGGCAAGACGATGAACCCCATGACCAACAAGATCGAGAAGAACCTCGAAGCCGCCCAGGCCACCATCGACATGCTCGACATGCTCGAAGCCAAGACCCGCGGCAACCTTTCCGACCGCGAAGCCCAGCTGATCAAGCACATCGTCGGCGACCTCAAGCTCAACTACGTCGAGACCCTCAACGAGAAGGCCCCGGACGCCGCTCCCGCCAAGGACGAATCCGCCCCCGCCACCTGACTCCGAATGACCCCGCCATCCCCCGAACCCATTCTGGGGGATGCGGCTTCCCGCCGCGTGCCCCCCGCCGCCGCCCCCAAGCGGCGGCGCGGGTTTTTCCGCGCCCTGCTCCCCTGGCTCCTCGCCCTCGCCGCCCTGGGCGCCGGCGCCTGGTGGGCCTTCCACTTCCCCTACGACCCCCAGGCCATCTACCGCGCCATTCCCGCCCGTGCCGCCGCCGTCCTGCACGCCCCCGACCTCCCCGACCGCTGGGAATCCCTCGTCGCCAACCCCATCGTCGCCTCCGCCCTGCGCACCGCCGGTACCGAACCCGACGACGCCCTCTGGCTCGTGCGCGACCCCGAAACCCGTGCCTGGTTCGAGCGCCTCGCCGGACGCGACGCCATCCTCGCATGGCTCCCCGCCCAGGAAGGACGCCCCCCCGCCCTCGCCGCCGCCGCCTGGCTCGGCGGCGACGCCTCCTGGCTCCGCCAGGAACTCCTCCTCTTCAAGCTCCCCGACTTCCAGCGCATGTCCAAGGCCTTCCCCGACCGCGCCGTATGGCGCGTCAAAGGCCTCGACCTACCCCGCGGCTGGGTCCTGACCCTCACCTTCGGCGACGGCGTCCTCCTCGCCTGCCTCTCCCCCAACCCCTACGGCATCGGCGAACTCCTCGCCGCCCACGACGCCAATACCCCGCGCCTCCTCGACGCCCCCGTCGGCTTCGACGCCTTCGCCGCCGACAACAACGCCGCCCTCGCCTCCCCCGACGCCCCCCTCCGCCTCTGGGTCCGCGACGACTGGCCCGCCCCCGCCTCCCCCGACATCCTCCCCATCCCCGACCTCGCAGGTTCTGCCGCGGCCGCTCCGTCGGCCGCCATCCCCCCCGGCCGCACCCTCGACATCCTCGCCCTCGACGCCGCCCGCATCGACCTGCGCGCCACCGCCCGCGACCTCGCCGACTGGCTCGACCCCGACCCGCCCCCCGCCGACTTCGCCTCCCTCGGCCGCCTCCTCCGCGATACCCCCTGCGCGACCCTCCTCCTCCGCCGCTCCCTCCTCCGCCAGTCCCTCCGCCAGACCTGGCTCCGCGGCGACGTCCGGCACGGCGTCCGCATGGCCCTCGAAATCGCGGGCGACCCCGTGGCCGTCGCCTTGCTCGACGGCGACCACAGCGGACGCCTCGCCTTCGGCCTCATGCGCAAACTCGGCCTCTCCGGCCTGAAGGTCCCCACCCTCCTCGCCGCCACCCCCGCCCCCGATCCCGCCGCCGCCCGCGCCGCCGTCGGACGCATCCTCGACTCCTGCAACGCCCGCTACCGCGGCGCCTTCGTCTTCCGTCCCAAGACCCTCCCCGACGGCACCGAAATCTGCACCCTCCAAAGCGCCGGCGAAAACGAATGGGTGGACGAACTCGCCCCCGCCGACCGTCCCGCCTGGGCCATCCGCGACGGCTGGCTCCTGGTCGCCAGCAACCGCGCCGCCCTCGAAAAACTGCTCACCGCCCCCTCCGCCCCTCCGACCTCCCCCCTACCCCCCTGGGCCAATCCCTCCACCGCCCCCGCCGCCCGCCTCTGGCTCGACCTCGACCGCACCGCCGCCACCTACGCCCACCTCGCCGCCATGTGGACCATGGCCCAGCGCTTCCTCGGCGTCCCCGCCGACCCCGCCCTCCAGCGCATCCTCGACGACATCCGCGCCTGGCTCGACGCCTTCCGCCCCTACCGCCAGGCCACCGCCGAGTGGGCCCCCGCCCCCGGCACCCTCTCCCTCTTCACCCTCACCGCCGCCCCCTGACCCTTCTGGCCTTTCCTCTCCGCGCCCCGTCCGCGCGCACGAAAACCACTCCCGGACCCTCTCTTTGGACTTGTTATCTGCCGCCGAAAGGTATATACCCTGCCCGTCTTCACGACACATGGGACGATAGCTCAGTCGGTAGAGCACGAGCCTTTTAAGCTTGGGGTCGTGGGTTCGAGCCCCACTCGTCTCATTCCCGTTTTCCGTTGTTTCCGCCGGAATCGACCGCCATGGATGGCGTCCCCGGACAACTCCTCCCTTGCACCCCCTTCCCCCTTGGCGTACACTCCGCCCCCGCACACGCAGAAAGGACATCCCCCCATGCTCCGCACCATGATGAAATCCAAGATCCACCGCGCCGCCATCACCGGCCTGCGCATCGACTACGAGGGCTCCATCGCCATCGACGAAGACCTCCTCGACGCCGCCGACATCCTTCCCGGCGAGCAGGTCCACGTCCTGAACCTCAGCAACGGCTCCCGCATCGAAACCTACGCCATCCGCGCCCCCCGCGGCAGCGGCACCATCGAACTCAACGGCCCGGCCGCGCGCATGGGCGTCGCCGGCGACCTCGTCGTGGTCATCACCTACGCGCAGGTGGACGACGCCGAAGCCCGCGCCCTCGTCCCGCGCGTCGTGCGCGTCGACGCGAAGAACCGCGCCCGCGGCGTCTCCCGCCGCCGCAAGTGACCCCGACGGAGGCCCACCCCATGAGCAGCGACGCCCTTTGGATCCGCGGCGGCACCGTCGTCACCGCCGAAAGCGAAACCCCGGCCGACCTCTGGATCGCGGACGGCACCATCCGCGCCGTCGGCACCCCCGAAGCGCTGTCCGCCGCCGGGATGCCGCCCGGCACGCCGCCCCTCGACGCCGCCGGCTGCCTCGTCTTCCCCGGCTTCATCGACCCGCACGTCCACGCCCACCTGCCGCTGCCCGCGACATCCGCCCGCTCCACCTACGCCAACACTTCCCGCGCGGCCCTTTACGGCGGCACCACCACCATCATGGACTTCGCCGGCTCCGGACTCGAACCCGACCTGCCCACCGCCTGGTCCGCCTGGCGCACCGCCGCCGAAGGCCAATCCTCGTGCGACTGGCACTGGCACGTCACCGTGACCCACTGGAACGCCCGCGTCCGGCGCCACCTCGAACGCCTCGTACGCGAAGAAGGCGTCACCTCCCTCAAGATCTACCTCGCCTACAAACCCACCCTGGCCATCTCCGACGAAGACCTCTACCAGGTCCTCATGTTCGCCAACGCCTTCGACCTGACCGTCCTCTGCCACTGCGAGAACGCCGCCCTCGTCCCGGCCCTCCAGCGGCGCCTCCTCATCGCCGGCAAGACCGGCCCCGAATGGCACGAACCCTCCCGTCCGCCGATGGTCGAAGCCGAAGGCGTGACCCGCTTCCTGACCTTCGCCGCCGCGACGGGCGCCCGCCCCTACGTCGTCCACGTCTCCAGCCGCGAAGCCCTGGACGCCGCCGAACGCTTCCGCGGGCGCGTCCGCGACCTGCGCCTCGAAACCATGATCCACTACCTCCTCCTCGACTCCACCTGCACCGCCCGCCCCGATTTCGAAGGCGCCAAGTGGGTCCTTTCCCCGCCCCTGCGCACCCCCGACGACCAGGCCGCCCTCTGGGCCGCCCTCGCCGACGGCCGCATCGACACCCTGGCCACCGACCACTGCCCCTTCGACTACGAAGGACAGAAGACCCTCGGTCGCGGCGACTTCTCCAAGATCCCCAACGGCATCGGCGGCGTCGAAGAGCGCATCGAGCTCGCCCTCACCCACGGCGTGCTGGCCAAAAAACTCACCGCCCGCCGCCTCGTCGAAGTCGCCTCGGCCAACCCCGCGAAGATCTTCGGCCTCTATCCCCGCAAAGGCACCATCGCCCCCGGCTCCGACGCCGACCTCGCCATCTGGGACCCCGCCGGCGAGCGCACCATCGCCAACGCGACCCAGCACCTCGGCACCGATTACAACCCCTACGAAGGCCTCCCCCTCCGCGGCCATTTCCGCGCCGTCCTCCTCCGCGGCACCCCCATGGTCCGCGACGGCCGATTCACCGCCCCCGAAGGCCAAGGCATCCGCGTCTGACCGGACCGCCCCTTCCCCGGCCTGCCAGGGGACGGGGTTCTCACGCCTTCCGGGCGGGGTCCGCCTTCGCGCCGCAGCACTTCTTGTACTTCTTCCCGCTGCCGCAGGGGCACGGATCGTTGCGGCCGATCTTGGCCTGGACGCGCACGATGGGGGCGTTCGGGTTCCTGAAGTATGCCGAGTGGACCGGGGAGAGAATGATTTCGTTCCCTCTCCCGACCTTCGCGAGCATCTCCGCGGGCGTGAATCCCCGGTTCGCGTCATGGTGCGTTTCGTTCGACGCGGCGAGGAGCCGTTCGACGAGCCGTATGGCTTCGTTCTTCGTCAGCTGCGCCATGTCCAGGATGTCGCGCATGGCATCGACGGCCGCCTCCCAACCCCGTCCCGCGGCCAGGGCGTCGTACACGGCATCGTGGATTTCCTCCAGCAGCCGGCGGTCGACGGCGTCGTGGGAGTCGAGGTCCCACGTCTCCCGGAGGAAGTCCTCCAGCCTCCCGTACGGTTCCGGCCGATCCGGGCACCCCGTCGCCCAGGCCATGAATTCGCGGAACGTCGCCGGATGCCACCAGTTCTTGCCTTCCCGCAGTTCCAGGGTTTCCGCGAGGGCATGGGCGGCATCCGGCCTGTCCGGCGGGTATTTCGCGAGCGAAACCGCCTTCTCCCCCCGGAAGTACGCGGGGGAGTACAAGGAAAACTCCTCCTTCCGGAGCCCGTCCATGGCGATGGAGGCCAGCTGCTGCGCCCCGTACGCCCCCCATCCGGCCTCCTCCCGCCACCGTCCGGCGAGAACGCACAGATCCTCTTCCACGAGGACCCCGTAGAGATGCAGGGCCGCCTCGCCGAAGGCACGCACTCTATCCCTCGTCCGCACGGGGACCCTCCCCGTCCCCGCCGCCCCTTCTTCCTCTTCGCCGCTTCCGAAACGGGCCGCCCACTCGGCGTGGTGCTTCCGCCAGAAGCGCCGGAACCCGTCCGCCCCGTGGAGGCAGGCCGGACGCCAGGAATCCTCCTCCCTGCTGGTTCCGGGCAGCAACTCCGCCAGCTCCTTCACGCGGCCGCAGTCCTCCCCCTCCTCCGGCAGGCGGGCGATCCCGTGCTCCCCCAGCGTGCGCAGCCAGGACCATTCCCGGTCCGTCAGCGACTGCAGGATTTCGTCGAGCCGCCTCTTCTCGCGGGAGAGCGCCCCTTGCCCCCCCGCTTTCGGACGCAAACCGAGCCCCTGGAGCCGCCGCGTGATTTCGCCGGCGCCCGGCACGTGCCAATCGCGCTTTGCCTCCTGCAGGCCCCACGCCCCGCCGCAGTTCTCGATGCCGTCCGGCCCCGCCGTCCTCGCACAGTGGACCCCGCCGCGCGACGGCGCCGCCATGCGCGTGACGACATGCCGCCAGTCGTCCCCGAAATCGTAGGTGTACTTCAACTTGTCCCCGGCTTCCGGCAAGACCTCCGCCAGGATGGCCTTCGACGGCGCGACGACCTTCTTCACATCCCCGAAGAAGCCGGTTTCGCGCCGTCCCGACGCCGCCTTGTAGCACCGCCCGTCGGAGTCCTCGAACTCCCACAGGTGTTCGTTCTCCCAGCCGAACAGCGCCTGGATGACGCGGTGCATGTCCGCCAAGGTGATGCGTTCCGGGATCACGACGGTGCGCGTCCCCCCGCCGGAAAGTTCCACCTTGAACTTGCCGTACCCTTCGGTTCCTTCGCATTCCGTCGTTTCCATGTCGTCTCTCCCGGCTTTCCGCGGGACGGCTTCTCCGCCCGCTCCGGCCGCTTTCCGATTATCCACGTCCCCTCCCGCGCCGCAACCCCAAACGGCGCCCTGCCGTGATTTGGGCTTGCGCTCCGGTGCGTTTTGGTGCGCAATGGTTCCGACGGAAGGCAAAGGAGAAGGTCACCATGTACGACGAGCAACAGTTTCCGGGCGGTTCGCGGAAGATTCCCCGCAACGCCCCGTGTCCGTGCGGCAGCGGAAAGAAGTACAAGAAATGCTGCGGGGCGGCCACCACCACGGTCCTGGACGGAAGCGCGTCGGAGAACCTGCGAGCCTTCCTGGCCGCGCTCGACGGTCCGGCCGAACCCGATCCATCCTTCACCCCGCCGGAAGGCGTCCGCGCGGAAGAGCCCCCGGCAAAGCACGGCCTGCGCCTCCGCAAACCCATCTGGAAGATGGAGCTGGAAATCACGGACGACCACACGGCGCAGGATGACGCCGAACGGGTCGTCGAACACTTCGTGCGCCCGTACTCCGACCGCTACTGCACGATGATGTACGGCGAAGCGCACCCCGATTTTTCCGTCGTGCTGCTGGAAATCCCGACCACCCCCGGCGAGGGGCCGGTCATCGCGCCCGTTGCGACGCTGGGCACCTACCGGCACTATTGGGAGATGCTGCGGACGGCCCTCGAATCCTTCTTCACCGACTGCTACGATTCCTCCTACACCTGCTCGGTGCGGTTCGACCAGATGTTCGGCGGCCCCTTCCTCACCCTCGCCTCGAACGGCACCGAAACCCACTTCCTGGTCTCCCGCACGGAGCCGTTCGGGGAAGCCGGCTGATTGCCTCCGCCCCCGGCTCCGACGCCGACCTCGCCATCTGGGACCCCGCCGGCGAGCGCACCATCGCCAATGCGACCCAGCACCTCGGCACCGACTACAACCCCTACGAAGGCCTCCCCCTCCGCGTCTGATCCCCCGCCTCCCCCCTCCGCCCCGCGTCCTCCTGTCATTTGGCACCACGGTTTTCCTTGACAAATCCACATTCTCCCCCCACACTCCCCTCCCATGAACCTCCTCCTCCGCGCCGCCCGCAAGACCCAGCCCGTCTACGACATCGCCTCCGGCCTGTTCACCGGCCCCGGCGCCATCGGCCTCGCCTTCCTCCCCCTCGTCCTCGGCGTCACCACGACCGCGTTCCTCGGCGTCGTCGCCACCGAGACCGGCCGCGCGATCCTCGACGGAATCCGCCGTCACGGCCGCGGCGCCGCCCCGCGTCCCGCCGTCCCCTCCCTCCGCGGCGCCCCGACCGCCGCCGAACTCGAATCCGATGCGACGGCGTGGCCCCGCACCCTTGCCATCCGTCTCCGCCTCGGCTCCCGTCTGGCCGACCTCGAACCCGTGCTCGACCGCGGCATCCGGCGCAAAGGCAAGACCGGCTGCATCCGCGGTCGTGCCGGCGGCATGAAAGCCTACATCGCCGACGCCTGCCTCTCCATCTCCTACCGCACCCTCATGCGCTACAAACTCCTCGCGGTACGCCTCCGTCAGCTCCTTGCCCTCGATCCGCGACTCCCCCTAGAATGGCTTCTCCCCGGTGCCGCCCCCGACCGCGACCTCCCCTCTGACCTCCGGGCGCCGTACGCCGCCGCCCGCCGTCGCCTTTCCCGCCTGCTCCGTGCCAATCCCAACGTCGAGCGCCTGCGCAAGCACGTCGACGCCCACCTCGGCATTCCCGAACTCCTGACCGTCCGCCGCACCGCCCGCCGCGCGAAAGAAGCGCGGAAAACATGCCGCCGTCCGGCCGCCCGCCGTCCCCTCCCCCGCGAATCCGCTGTATTCGGCGACTACACCGTCACGTTCACCCCCGCCCGTCTCGATGCAACCCGATGCGCCTTCGCCCGCATCCTCGGCACCCCGGACCTCCCTCCGGAGCTCGCCGTCCACCGCGACCGTTTCCTCGCCTGGCTGGGGACAGAGGATAGCAACCCGCGGTCCGTGGACCGGAGATGAGGGGATTTGCCGCCGGAGCGCGCCTTCCTGGCGAGGGCACAGCCAGTTTTTCCTTCCCTCCCGCCCCCCATCCGCCTATTGTGCCTTCCGACACCCAAGGAACGCCATCCCATGCCCTCCACACCCGACATCGCCGCCGTCGCCGAACACTTCCGCCGCGCCATTGCCGCCGGACGGATGCCCCATGCCCTGATCGTCTCCGGCCGCCCGCGCGGCGGCGGTCTGGCGGCCGCCGAAGCCATCCTGCACCTCCTCTACGACACGCCCGAGGCCCCCGCCGACCTCTACAAGAACGTCGACATCCGCTGGGTCGAACCCGAGAGCAAATCCCGCCAGATCCGGGCCGAAGACGCCCGCTCCCTCATCGACTTCCTCTCCCTCACCTCCTACGAAGGCGGCTGGAAGGCCTGTGTCATCCTGTTCGCCGACCGCCTCAATCCCGACGCGCAGAACATTCTCCTCAAGACCCTCGAAGAGCCCCCGCCCAACTCCCTGCTCGTCCTCGTCACCGCCACCCCCTCCGCCCTCCTCGCCACCGTGCGCTCCCGGGCCCAGACCGTCGATGTCGCCGAGACCGAAGACCTCACGGCGAAGCCCTGGTATTCGCACGTGCTCGACCTCCTGCGGAACCCGCCCGCCCGGCGGCCCGCCGACGTGTTCGCCTGGTCCGACCAGCTCCTTGCGCCGCTGGCCGAACTCGAAGACCGTGTCCGGGCCGAAGAAGAACAGCGCGCCACGGCCGCCGCCGAAGCCGAGGTCCAGGCCAAGGCTCCCGCCAAGGGCAAGGGCCGCAAGGCCGCCTCCCGCACCGCGCCGCCCGACGACATGCCCAAGGTCGCCAAGGACACCATCGACGCCCGCGTCGCCACCCGCGTGAAAGAAGAGCAGGAAGAGCTTCTCTCCATGGTCCAGGACTGGCAGCGCGACGTCCTCGCCGCCCTCAAGGACCCGGCCACGCCTCCGCTCCACTTTCCAGCCGAAGCCCGGGCCATTCTCGCCCAGACCGAAGGGCTCGCCTTCCCGGCCGCCCTCCGCCGCGTGACGGCGATCGAGGAAATCCGCGACCTTCTCGGCCACAACATCCGCCCTGCCGCCGCCCTTCCCCGCCTCGCCCGCGCCTTGGCCCATCCATGACGGGAGAGGCCGCCGGTTGCGGTGAAGTCCGCGTCCGGGATGGTTTCCAACCATTGGAAACTTTTTGGTCGATTGTCAAAGTAAATGCGCCCAGGTGGCAGGATTCCGGGGAGGTGGTGGCATTTCGTACTGCCGAACGGACAATGAGAACTACCGAAAACGGGTGGCCAGGAGCGGGGAGGAGGCGGAAGCGGGAGCGGAGAGGGGCGGCAGGGCAAAAAATGTGCGCGCCGGCGGTCATCGTGGTTTTTCGGACCTGGTGGATGCCACCGGGATGGGACGCGGGTGCGCCACCGTCGGCCGGACGGGTGCGCGGCCGCTATGGGAAGGGCCTCAGGGGAGCGGCGGCAGAGGAGTGGAGGCGGAGGCCGGCGCCGCGGGGGTGTCGTCGTCGAGGATGCCGGGCTTGAGGCGGACGTCGATGCCCAGCAGGGCCGGCTTGAGCCAGACGTCGTTGGGGGCGACGGGCTTCACGCCGAAGAGGGCGGGCAGTTCGGGACCGTACTCGCGCGAGAAGAGGGCGAGGGGGGTCGCGTCGCCGAGGGAGGGGCGGAGATAGGAGTTGACGTGGGAGAGCAGGAGGTCGACGTCGGGCTGGGTGAGGGTGTCGAAGCCGGTGGCCTGGGTGTAGGCGGTGGCCTTGGGGAGCACCAGGCGGATCAGTTCGTGGTTGCGCTCGACGTGGGCCTTCTGCCAGGACTTGCACGGGTCGCAGTAGAAGAGGCGGGCGAGGGGGTCGCCGTCGCGGCCGGTCTCGATGGGGCGAGGGTCGGAGAACTCGGTTCCGTTGTCGGTGAGGATGCAGCGGAAGAGGCGCCGGTAGAGGCCCCGCGCGGCCTCGGGGCCGAAGGCGGCGGCGAGGCGGCGGCGGACGGCGGCGAAGGCGTCGAGGACGGCGGCAGAGCACTTGCGGTCGAGCAGGAAGGCGAGCAGGAAGCCCCAGGGCATGAACTGGAGGGTGAGCAGGACCTTGCCGCCCTTGGTGCCTTCGACGGTGTCCATCTCGGTGACGGGGCAGCCGGGGTTGTCGGCGAGGAAGAGCTGGTAGTCGGCGTAGGTGCGGCCGAGGCGGCAACGGGTGTCGACCTTGTGCTCGACGCTCTTGCCCTTGCGGGGCTTGAGGGCCATCTTGCGGGGGAGGTCGCCGTTCTTGGTGGAGAGCAGGCCGCCGGCGATGTAGCGGTAGACGGTCTTCTCGCTGACGGGGAACAGGCCAGGGTTGTTGGCCATGGCGGCGTGGACGCTCTGGCCTTTGGCGGTCAGGTCGTGGAGGGTCGAGTCGAAGAGCGCGAGTTCCTGCTCGGTGATGTTGGCGCCGGTGCGGGACTCGACGAGCAGGTCGCGGTAGTTCTTCTGGGCGGGGGCGTGCAGGTAGTACATCTTGCGGAGGGTGCATCGGCGCTCGTCGGGGCAGCCGTTGCAGACCCACGGGGAGGCTTCCAGGCGCGGGCACTTCTCTTCGACGAAGGCCCCGCAGCGCTCGTTGCACAGCCGGCAGAAACAGCACTGGCGGTTGCCGTCGTAGGCGCAGTGGGCGCAGATGCGGCGGCGGGTGCAGTCCTTGCGGAGGAGGCAGCGATTGGTGACGTGCCCGAAGGCGCCCTTGCCGCTGGGAACGCGGCGGGCGCGGATCTCGCGCACGACGGTGTGCACGGGGCGGCCGAGGGCCTTGGCGATGGCGTAGGGCGTCCGGCGCTCGCGCAGGCCGTTCTCGATGCGGAGGCGTTCCTCTTCGGTGAGGCGGGGTTTGTTCATGGCAGGGTTCCTTTCGGGTTCGCCGGAGGCGGGATTGCCGCCGGCGTTGCGTCCCAACGCCTACACCACCGGACGGGAGGAAAGCGGGCCGTTTCTCGAAGTAAATGCTCCCTCCCCCATGGGGGAGGGAGGGGGGAGGGCTTGGACATCCCGCTTCGTCAGCCCTTTCCTCCTTCCCAGCTTCCGCCCCCTTCTCCCGGGGGACTCAGTCGATGCCTCCGCTCCCGGCCCCCCCCCTTGTCCCACTGACTGCGCCCACCCCAGTGGCATTTACTTTGGCAAGTGACGTTGGAAACTTTTTTTCCAACCATTGGGACCCTCCCGCTTGACGTTCCCCCCGCATTGTGGAAAATGCCGCCAACGAAAGGATTTCCACCATGAGCGAATCGAAAATCACCATCCCGGCCGGCGGCCGCAAGATCACCATGGGCCCCGACGGGCGCCTTTGCGTGCCGGACTGCCCGATCATCCCGTTCATCGAAGGCGACGGCACCGGCCCCGACATCACCCGCGCCGCCATGACCGCCTGGAACGCCGCCGTCGAGAAAGCCTACGGAGGAAAGCGCCGCGTCGCCTGGATGGAAATCTACGCCGGCGAGAAGGCCAACGCCGTCTACGGCCCCGGCACCTGGCTCCCGGCCGAGACCCTCGCCGCGTGCAAGGACTGCCTCGTCAGCATCAAGGGCCCCCTGACCACGCCCGTCGGCGGCGGCATCCGTTCGCTGAACGTCGCCCTCCGCCAGGAGCTCGACCTCTACGTCTGCCTGCGCCCCGTCCGCTGGTTCGAGGGCGTCCCCAGCCCCGTCCTGCATCCCGAGCGCACCGACATGGTGATCTTCCGCGAGAACGCCGAGGACATCTACGCCGGCATCGAATGGCCCGCCGGCTCCCCCGAAGTCCGCAAGGTCGTCGACTTCCTCCAGAACGAAATGGGCGTGAAGAAAATCCGCTTCCCGGCCACCTCCGGCATCGGCATCAAGCCCGTGAGCGAGGAAGGCACGCGCCGCCTCGTCCGCGCCGCCATCCGCTACGCCATCGAGAACAACCGCCGCTCCGTCACCCTCGTCCACAAGGGCAACATCATGAAGTACACCGAGGGCGCCTTCCGCGACTGGGGCTACGCGACCGCCCGCGACGAATTCGGCGCGACACCGATCGACGGCGGCCCCTGGTGCGAAATCGCGCTCCCCGGCGGACGCCGCATCACCGTCAAGGACTGCATCGCCGACGCCTTCCTCCAGCAGATTCTCACCCGCCCCGCCGAGTACGACGTCATCGCGACACTCAACCTCAACGGCGACTACATCTCCGACGCCCTGGCGGCCTGCGTGGGGGGCATCGGCATCGCGCCCGGCGCGAACATCAACTACGACACCGGTTGCGCCGTCTTCGAGGCCACGCACGGCACCGCGCCCAAGTACGCGAACCTCGACAAGGTCAACCCCGGCTCCCTCATCCTCTCCGGCGAGATGATGTTCCGCTACCTCGGCTGGACCGAAGCCGCCGACCTGCTCGTCCGCGGCGTCGAGAACACCATCCGCGCGAAGACCGTCACCTACGACTTCGCCCGCCTGATGGAAGGCGCCACCGAAATCAAGTGCTCCGCCTTCGGCGCCGCCATCGCCCGCAACATGTAGTTCCCGGGTTCCAGTCCGTCCCAACCCGCGGCACGCCGGCGTCCCCTTTCCCCGGCGTGCCGCATTCGTTTGCCCGCGGCCGCTCCCGGCGGGGCGTCGATACGGCTCGCACGGAGCGTTCTCCCCGCCGGGAACGGAGATGCGCGTCGCAACAATTCCGCGAACTTTCCGCTGGACATTCCCCGGCAATTGTGGCCAACTTGCCGGAACACAGAAAACCATGCAAACCAGAACCGCCACCATCGCCAACGCCCAGGGCATCCACTGCCGTCCTTCCGCCGTCATCATGAAGGAATTCGCGGAGTATCCGGGCAACATCCGTCTTTCCAACAGCAACGGGACCAGCGACGTCAGCTCCGTCCTGGGGTTGCTGTCGCTGGAAATGACCCAGGGGAGCGTGGTCCGCGTGGAAGTGGAAGGCCCGGACGAAGCGGCCAAGGCCGATCGTCTCGTGGAACTGCTGGAAACCCATTTCGACTTCCCGCCCCTGGCCTGAAGCCACCCTCCGGGATGGGCCGGGGTCGGGTATTCCCAAGGGAAAACCGTGCCGCTCTTGTTTTGCCTTCCAAGCGTGTTGTAGGGCGCCCACCGACGTGGGATGCCCCCGTCCCACTCAGCGGCGGACGGTCGGGTACTCGTTCTGGATCTTCGACGCGAAGTAGGAGCCTTTCGATTCCGCGGCCAGGAACTCCCGGAACACCTCTTCCGGGACGCCCTGGAACTCGTACACGTCCGAACTGTTCTTCATCCGGATCGTCAGCGTCCGCGTCCGGGCATCGTACCCGGCGCGGTCGAGCCACGAGGATTCGAGGCGGACCTCTTCCGCCGCACACGCCCACGCCGCGGCCGCGGCCAGCGCCGCGACCATCGTCCACCGGTTCAGAATGCCGTTCATGTTCATTTCTCCGCAAACAACTCTTCCACCCTACCAGTCCCCCACCCTTCCTGCAAGCCGCCGGCGCCTGCCGGAGGAGCCGGGAACCGCGGTACCCCCGCCGCGTCAGCCGGCCGCGGACGACAACGTGGCCTCCGGCACGAGGGCGGACAGCGCCGCACGCATGGCCGCCTCGTCATCGGCCTCGACGGCCGCGCGGAGGGCCTTCAGTCCGTGCTGGAGCGCCTTCGGGTCGGCCTTGGCGATCTTGCCGACGAAAATCTTCGGGTGCTTCGTCTTGTCGACGTTCTCCTCGCGCGTGCTCAGCTCCTCGAACATCTTCTCGCCGGGACGCAGGCCCGTGTAGCGGATGGGGATGTCGATGTCGGGTTGCAGGCCGGAGAGGCGGATCATTTCGCGCGCGAGCTGGTCGATCTTGACGGGCGTTCCCATGTCGAGGACGAAGATTTCCCCGCCCTTGCCGAGCGCGGCCGACTGGAGGACCAGGGAGGACGCCTCGGGGATGGTCATGAAGTAGCGGCGCATGTCGGGATGCGTCACGGTCACCGGCCCGCCGCGCTTGATCTGCTCGCGGAAGAGCGGGATGACCGATCCCGAGGAGCCGAGCACGTTGCCGAAGCGCACCGAAACGTAGCGGGTGGCCGGGAAGTCGTCCGCCTGCTGCTGGACGACCAGCTCGGCAACGCGCTTGGTCGTACCCATCACGGACGTCGGATTCACCGCCTTGTCGGTGGAAACCATCACGAACACGTTCGCCTTGTGCTTGCCGGCCAGGCGTGCCGTCATCAGGGTCCCGCCGATGTTGTTGACCACCGCTTCGCGGACGTTCGCTTCCATCATGGGCACGTGCTTGTAGGCGGCGGCGTGGATGACGACCTCGGGACGCTCCTGCGCGAACACCGCTTCCATCCGCTCCGCGTTGGTGATGTCTGCGATGACCGGACGCAGCGGGATGCCCGTGGACTGGCCCACCATCTCGCGGTTGATTTCGTACAACGCCCATTCGCTCTGGTCGAGCATGCACAGCCGCGCCGGCCCGAAACGCGCCACCTGCCGGACCAGCTCCGAACCGATCGATCCGCCCGCCCCCGTCACCAGCACGCGGCGGCCGCGCACGAACGAGCGGATCGATTCCGCTTCCAGCGTCACCACGTCGCGCCCCAGCAGGTCCACGATGTCCACTTCGCGGATCGCGCCCACCGCGACATGGCCGTTGACGATTTCGTAGAGGGCCGGGACAATCCGCGACCGGATGCCCGCCCGGCGGCAATGCCGCACCACGCGCGCGATCTTGTGGCGCGGCGCGTTCGCCAGCGTGATGATCGCCTCGTCCACCGCGTTGTGATCGACCAGTTCCCGGATCGCCCGGATGGGCCCCATCACGGGGATGCCCGCGATGACCGTCCCCTGCTTGGCCGGATCGTCGTCGAGGAACCCGATGACCTTCTGGTCCGAGTCCGCCCGGTTCTTCAGCTCGCGCGCCACCATCACGCCCGCCGCGCCCGCCCCCAGCAACACCACGCGCGAAACGGCGTGGCTCGGCGTCTCGCGCAGGACACGGCGGCGGGCACTCCACTCGAACACCGAGCGGCGGAACACCCGCAGCGCCAGCACACCCCCCAACCCCAGAAGCGAGGACAGGATGACCACCGAATACGGGATTCCCGTGACGGGGACCAGGCGGGCGATGCCGGGAACCGACAACCGGAACAACGCCATGCCCGCGCCGCTGGCCACGAACGCCGTGACGAACGGCGGCAAATCGATCAGGCTGGTGAAGCGCCACATCCGGCGGTAGGCGTGGCACAGCAGAAGGCACAGCCACTGCCACAGGACGACGCAGGGCAACTGCAGGAGCATGCTCCGCAGGGCCGATTGGGACAGGGAGAACTCGAAGCGGATGTTGTACGACAACACGTAGACGCCGGACAACACCAGGATGTCCAGCGCGAACTGGGCCAGCAGCCCGAACGACAAGCGCCCCCTCCGGTTGCGCAGATGCGCATGCGGGACGGGAACGGTCCCGGCGGGTTTCATGGTGATTTTCGTTTTCACTGTCCCGGAATGCTAACAAATCCCCCCCGGAAGTAAATCCCATAACGCCCGGCGAACCGCCTGCCGCAGCAGGCCGTCGATGCACTCCCGCCCCCCACGCCCCCTGCCGTCCTCCGAACGATCGTGCGGCCGCGCGCCCCTTGCGTGCCCTACGGGGTGGGACGCGCTTCTGCACGTCCGCCGCGGAAACGGGGGCCGCACACCGGGCGGCGGCCCCACCATTCCTATTCGGTGTCCGGGACGGCCGGCGCGATGAGGCGGAATCGGGCCGAGGCGTAGTTGAGGGGAGCCGAATCCGTGTCGGGGACGGGGGCAAAGGCGGGGGACCAGCCGGCGGGGGCGGCCTGCTTTTCCCACATGTCGCGGGTCATGACGATGGCGACGGGGCCGTCGGCGGAGGCGCGCAGGAGGGTGTCGCGGGCTTCGGCGTCGAGGCCGAGGGCGGGCATGACTTCGCGGGCGTAGTAGATGCAGGCGCCGACATGCTTCTCGGCCATGGGGCCGAGCCAGATGCGGCGGCCGGAGTCGAGTTCGCGGCGGAGGCGCGCGCCGAAGGCGGCCGGCGAGCGGTGGGCGTCGTAGACGGGGAAGCCCGCGTTCATGCCCACCACCAGCGCGGCGGCGAAGGCGACGGGAAGCCACTGCATGACGAAGAGCGGGCCGCCTTCGCCCGACTTCCACGCGCGGAGGAAGCGGCGGATGGCCCAGACGGCGTACGCCAGGAGGGCGGCGGCCAAAAGCAGGCACCAGACGGCGCGGGGCCATCCGAGCGCGCCGAGGGCGACGAAGCCCTTGTGGCGGTAGAAGAGGCCGACGGCGGACGCAATCGGCAACGCGACCGCGGCGACGGCACAAATCCAGGCGGTGGCGGCGCAGGCGAGCCGGACGACGGATTTCGGGCGGGACCCGGGCAGGGCGTCGCCGAGCCAGACGGCCGCGAAGAGCATGAAGAGGGGATACGAAGGGAGCATGTAGTTGGCGACCTTGGCGCTGGAGAGGTGCAACAGGAGGAGCTGGCCGCCGAGGGCGAAGCGGAGGAAGGTACCGGTGTCGCAGGCGAGGGACGGGGCGCCGCGGCGGCGGCAGGCGTGGACGAGGCCGCCGATGGCCAGCAGGGTCCAGGGGAGCCACATGCCGGGCAGCATGCGGAGGTAGAAGAAGATGTCTTCCTTGTGGACGAAGTAGGGGTCGATGGGCAGCTCGGGATGGTCTTCGGGGGTGCCGAAGACGAAGAAGCGTCCGAACTGGTTGTCCCAGAGGGCGGAGCGGAGGAGCGGTTCGCCGCCGTCGCGCCAGAGGGCCCAGGCCCAGGGGAGGACGAAGAGCGTCTGGAGGAGGAGGTAGGCGAATGGAAGGGCGAAGACGAGCTTCCATTGGCGCTTCCAGAGGAGGAAGAGTCCGCATCCGGCCCACACGAGGGCGGGTCCGACGAAGCCCTTGGCGTAGAAGGTGGCGGCGGCCGCAAGCAGGAAGGGGAGCCAGTGGTACGCGCGGCGGTCCGGGCAGGTCCAGGTCTTCCAGAAGAGGACGAGGCAGGCGGCGACGCAGGCGGCCACGCAGGTGTCGGTGAGGACGACGCGGGAGTACTCCATGTACTGGGCGGCGGTGACGCACAGGAAGGCCCCCATCCAGCCGGCGCGTTCGCGTCCGAGCTTCCGCCCGAACCATACGGCGGAGAGGGCGGCAGCAAAGCCGAAGAGCGCCGCCGGGAGGCGGAGTCCGCCTTCGCCTCCGCGCCCGGGGAGGGCGGTGCGCAGGATGCGGGCCGTCCAGTGCAGGAGGGGCGGTTTTTCGAGGTAGGGGATGCCGTCGATCGTGGGGGAAACCCAGCGGTCGGCCTGTTCCATCTCCCAGATCATCGCGCCTTCGCGGGAGTCGTTCGGCCCCCAGAGGCCGTGGTCGAACACGCCGCAGAGACAGAAGATCGCCAGGACGAGCAGGAGGAGGCGCCGCAGGGCGGGCGCGAGAGGGGGCGCGGCCGCCGGGGTGGCGGTGGATGGGGCGGGAATGGGCATGGAGGGCCTCCTTTTCAGCGGCGGGAATGCATGAGCCAGGCCCCGGCCAGCTGGGCGCCGAGGACGGGAATCCAGGGGAGCAGGTCGGAGCGCCATTCGGGTTTGTCCACGAGGGCGTCGGCGATGATGATGAAGAGATAGAAGAGGAAGAACACGATCAGCGCCAGCCCGATCCCCACCGAGCTTTCGCGGCGGCTGGATTGGATGCCCAGCGGGATTCCGAGGATCGCGAAGGAGAAGCAGGCGAGGGCGAGGGCGACGCGCTGGGTGGCGTCGACGGCCATCTTCGCGCGCATCGGGGCGACGTTTTCTTCGAGGATGTCCGGGAAGACCTGCCGGATGTTGCGGATGGCGAGAATCAGTTCCATGAACCCCATGTCGGAGGGTTTCTTGCGGACGGCGCCCTTCTTGGAGAGGATGGAGTCGAGGTTCAGCTGCAGGGGGTAGCTGTCGGCGCTGAGGGTGCGGGTGGCGACGCCGGTGTCGGTGTCGAATTCGCTGATGCGCACCTGCTGGAGGTCGATGCGCAGGACGCAGTTCGTCACGTCGTAGTCGGCGATGCCGACCTTGGCTTTCAGCTCGAATTCGGCGGCGTCTTCGTCGAACTTGATGAAGATGATGTCCTCGATGCGGTGGCCGTCTTTCTTGCCGCAGTAGATCTTGACGCCGGGGAAGTCGTCCACGAACGTCCCCTCGCTCAGCAGCGCGAGCGGGTCCTCGTCGCCCAGGTCGCGCGTGAGCTGCCGCCGCGCGTAGTGGCTCTTCGGGGCGACCTCCGAATTGATCCACAGGCAGAACATCGTCAGCCCCGCCGCCAGCAGCAGCACCGGGGACGCCACCTGCCAGAGGCTGATCCCGGAGGCCTTCATCGCCGTGATCTCCCCGTCGGCCGAGAGCCGCCCGAAGTGGAGCAGCACCGTCGTCAGCACGCTCATCGGGATGACGAAGGTGAGGGTGAAGGGGATCTGGATGGCGAAGATCTTCATGATGAGCAGGCCGGAGATGCCGCGGCTCATGTAGTCGATGGCCTTGACGACGGTGCCGATGTACATCACGAACGTCAGCACGGCAACGGTCAGCAGGAAGCTCTTGAAGAAGTCCCAGCCGACGTAGCGGTTGAGCACGCGCACCATCATGGCCGCGCCGCCCTCCGCCGCCGCGCCGCGGCGACCGTGTTCTTCAGCAGCATCGCGATGGTCAGCGGGCCGACGCCGCCCGGTACCGGGGTGATGGCCGACGCGACTTCGCGCGCCCCCCCGAAATCGACGTCGCCGGCGAGGCGGTAGCCGCGCGGGCGGGTGGCGTCGGGGATGCGGTTGACGCCGACGTCGATGACGACCGCGCCCGGCTTGACCATGTCCGCCGTGATGGTGCCCGGCCGCCCCGCCGCCGCAACCAGGATGTCGGCCCGGCGGGTGTGTTCCGCGAGACCGCGCGTGCGGGTGTGGCAGACCGTGACCGTCGCGTCGGCGCCTTTCTGCGAAAGCAGGATCGAGAGCGGCCGCCCCACGATGCGGCTGCGGCCGACGACCACGACCTCCGCCCCTTGCAGCTCCACGCCCGCGCGCCGGAGCATCTCGACGATGCCCGCGGGCGTGCACGGCACGAACGCGGGCAGGCCCAGCACCAGACGGCCGGCGTTGACCGGATGGAAGCCGTCGACGTCCTTGTCCGGGTCCATCGCGGCGATGACCTCGTCTTCCATCGACGGATCGGGGAGCGGCAGCTGGACCAGGATGCCGTCGATGGCGTCCTCGGCGTTCAGCGCCGCCACGGCATCGAGCAGTTGCGCGCGCGCGGCGTCGCCGGGAAGGAGGATTTCGCGCGAGACGATCCCCGCCTCGGCGCAGGCTTTTTCCTTGGCCGTCACGTAGGAGCGCGACGCGGGGTCGTCTCCCGCGAGGATCACGCCCAGCCCCGGCGCGCGGCCAGCCTCCGCGAGGAAGGCCGCGGCATCCGCCGCCGCTTCCGCGCGCAGGTCCGCCGCCAGCGCCTTGCCATCCAACAACCGTGCCGTCATCGCAGGGTCCTTTCCTAGAAGCGGTATTGCAGGCCCGCGCGGTACGTCATCCCGTCGAACCACGCCAGCGTCCCCTCGATCCACAGGTTTTCCAGCAACCAGATGCGCAAGCCGCCCGCGACGCCCGCGGCCTGCTTCTGCTTGAACGAAGATTTCGCCCCGTTTTCCGTCCAGTCGCCATCCAGCAGCGAGCAGGCGGGGCCGGCGAAGAGGTCGAGCGCGTGCGCTTCCGTCGCGTAGGCGCTGCGCTGGGTGCCGAGGAAGGAGAGATGGTAGTCCACGGGCAGGAAGAAGAACGCTTCGCCCCACGATGCCTTCGCGCCGTCCTTCTCGCCGCCGGAGCGGTAGGCGTATTCCGCCTGGAGGCCGATCGTCACCCGCCAGGCCGCCGTGTCGCGCTCCGGGCCGATTTCCCAGAGGTTCAGCTTCGCCCCGAGGGCACCGCCCGCGCCGGCACCGGACTTCGCCGAATGCGCTCCGCGTTCCATCTTCCCGCGGTGGACGCCCGCGCGGCCGTAGAATTCCAGCCAGCCCCACGGCGCGACGGAGAGCACGCCTTCGGCGGAATCCCCCGTCCAGTCGCATTCCGCTCCGCCGCACTTGACCGTGCGCCCCGCGCGCCCCGCTTCGACGCCCACGCGCCACGGCACCGGATCGTTCCACGCCCACAGCGCCTCCGGCGCGGTCGCATCCCCCTCGTACCGCGAATGCACCCCGTCCTGCGCCCGCGCCGTGTCCGCCGCCGCCCCCGCCAGCAGCGCAACGGCGATTCCTGCCGCCAACAACCTGATCCTGCAATCCATTTCCATTGCCTTTCGATATCCCTCTTTCTCTACCACATCCCCCCGTCCCGCGCAACATCCGCCCGGATCGGCCGGGGACCGGCATTCCGGTTCGGTATGCGGACTCGGTGGCGCCACGAGGTGTCGTGGCACGGATCGGCTCTCCGTTTCCGGCCTGCCCCCCCCCGGCGATTTGCAAGCGAAATCGGACACAGGGGAGTCATGCGGCGGCGAGGTAGGTTTCATGGGCGGTGCGGCCTTGGAGAAGGCGACGGTGGATGGAGTTGATGGCGTCTTCCAGCTCCGCGATGCGTAGCCGGGAGACCT
>JAFXQI010000013.1 GCA_017527155.1 Kiritimatiellia bacterium | reverse complement strand
GACGCCGGAGACGATGGTGTCCATCTCCCAGTGGCCGAACTCGGAGCGGTCGTCGAGGTCGGGGCGCTCTTCGATGGAGAGGTTGGCGGGCATCTTGAGGCTGCGGCGGGGCTTGGCGTGCTTCTTGCGGTGGGGGGTGGGCTTGTAGGGGAGTTGGGAGGGGGAGATGCCGATGTCGCCGTGGTGGACGTGGTAGTAGACGGAGCGTTCGCAGGGCAGATTGGGGATGCCCTGTTCGCGCAGGTGGGCGAGGGCGTCGTAGGGGGAGCGGTGGTGGTCGACGATTTCGATGCGCAGGAGCTTGGCCACGATGGTGGTCATTTTCATGGGAGCGCCCTTGTTGGCGTTGCCGGCATCGATGGCGGCTTGGGCAATTTCGGGCGAGTAGTCCCAGACCTCCTTGTCCTTGAACAGGTTGGGGCGCGGAACGATGCCGCGGCGGATCTCGTCGTGGAGGGTGCTCTTGGAAAGGCCGAGCTCGCCGGCGAGCTTCCGGAGGGAGGGCCGAGCCTTCTTGGGAAGACGGAGATCGCGATTGTAGGCGGCGGCGATGGTCATGCGCATCGGAAGCGTGATGTGCTGGCCGGGAGAGTGGTGGATGTGGTAGGTTCTGGGCATGGAGGTTTCCTTTCCGGGGTTGTTGTTGATGAAGGCCCAGGATAGCACGAGGAGCCTCCATTTGGTTTTTGGAATGACGGGATCGGAGGAGGCGTCCCGCGGCCGTCCCCCCCCCGGCCGGGGGGGGGGGACAACCGCGGGACGCCTCCTCCACAGGCGGGGGGCGGACTGTCCGGCCTCTTTGTGCACTTCGCGGACCGCCAACTGGGCATGAAACAGGATTGTAGCGGCCGGGGGAAAAGCGTAAAATGGCCGGGAATGAGCTGGACGAATGCCATGGTGGCGGCGGTACTGCTGCGCTTTCTCGATCCGTACACGGCCGTCGAACAGACGGACGATGCACGGATCGGGGCATCGTGGGCTTCGGACCCGAACCACTTCCCGGTCCCGGTGGGCCTCGCCGACCCGCTTGCCCCGGCGCCGAAGCCCCCGCTGGCGGTGCGCGCAGCGGGCAAGCTGGTGCCCAGCATCGCCCGCAAGTGGATGCAGTCCCACTGGCGCCAGCCCCGCATTGTCCACGCCCGCTTCAGGATCTACGACGAGCCGCCGCCCGAGTACGATCCGGACGCGCCGAGCCCGCTCTTCAAGGTCAACCAGGTCGGCTATCTCCCCTGGGCCCCGAAATACGCCTACCTCGGCGGCTGGCTCGGCCCGGACATCGGTCCCTGGGTTCCCCGCGCGCCGCTCGCCGCCTGGCAGCTGGTGGACGCCGCCACGGGACAGGTCGTGAAGGATTCCCCGACGCCCCCCCTCCTGCGCGTGATGGACGGCACGACGGACAACGGCGTGCCCTTCACCGGCGAGGAGACCTGCGAGATGGATTTCTCCGAGGTCGTCCGCGAGGGCGACTACTTCGTCCGCGTGCCCGGCGTGGGCCGCAGCCGGACGTTCCGCATCTGGCGGGGCGCCGCCGAGGAGGCCTTCCGCGTCCACATGGGCGGCCTCTACCAGAAACGATGCGGCATCGCCAAGGAGGAACCCTACACCCACTGGACCGCCGGCGCCTGCCATGCCGACGTCGTCCGCGGCGTTTTCCCCCCCGACGAAGGCACCCTTTCCTCGCAGACGACCTGGTTCACGATCATCCGCGGCAGCACCGACTGGGCGCGGGGCGAGCGCCTCCACCTGCCCGGCGGCTGGCACGACGCGGCCGACTACGACCGCCGCCCGCAGCACCTGGGCATCGTCAACGACCTCTGCGCCGTCTACCTTATGCGCCCGCGGAACTTCCGCGACGGCCAGCTCGCCATCCCCGAGAACGCAAACGGCATCCCGGACATCCTCGACGAAGCGGAATGGGGGCTCCGCCACCTGATCGCCGGACAGCAGGCCGACGGCGGCGTGGGAACCTGGATCGAGACCACGTCCCATCCGTCCGTGGGCAGCGTGGCGGAGCGGGACGGCATGCGCTACGCCCTCTCCCGCGCCACCCGCCGCAGTTCCCTCGACTACGCCGCCGCCGCCTCGCTGCTCGCGCGCTGCCATCCGCGCTTCCGCGAAAAATACCTCGATTCCGCCATCCGCGCCTGGGATTTCGCCCTCCGGGAGAAACCCTGCACCCTGCTCTTCGAAGTCCACCGCACGGACATGCACGTGATCGAGTCGACCGACACCATCTACTGGGACGAAAGCCCCGATCTCCCGGCCTCCTCCTTCGCCAAGGCCGCGGCCAACCTCCACGCCCTAACGGGGGATGCCCGCTTCCTGGAGGCCCTGAAGGCGGAAATGCCCCGCCTCATGGAAGACCAGGGGAAAAACGCCTGGTCCTGGACGCCCTTGCTGTTCTCCGGGGAAATGGCGGCCGGCACGCCGCCCGAACTCGACGAATTCCTGGAGCGGTGGAAGAGGCGCATCCGGAAGAACGCCGACGAAATCCTCGGGCAGATGGGCTCCGCCTACGCCTACCGCGCGCCGTGGCACGCCCCCCAGACGGGCTGGGTCCAGGCCATGTCCTTCGGGCAGAGCCATCCGCTCGTCCGCGCCCGCTGGCTCATCGCCGCCGACGCGCTCTTCACCGATCCCAAGTACCTCGACGCCGCGTCCATCGCCAACGATTTCCACAACGGTTGCAACCCCTCCGGCACCACCCTCACCAGCGGACTCGGCGACGTCTATCCGGTCGCCTTCCTCGATCTGCCTTCCTACGTCGACGGCATCGCCGAATACGTCCCCGGCATCACCCCCTACCGCTGGACCTACGCGCTCCCGCCGCGCATCGTCCAGCGCATCTTCGGCGGCGACCGGTCCAAGGCGACCTCCTGGCCCATCTGGCGCCGCTGGGGCAACATGGAAAACCAGACTGTCAAGGCCAGCGAATACACCGTCTGGGAAACCATCGGCCCCGCGGCCAGCGTGACGGCCTACCTGACCGACCCGACCGGCACCCCGCCGCCCGTCCGCCCGGAGCCGGCGAAATCCCTCCGTGATCTGGAAGGCTACTGGCTGCTGCCTTGATGCCGCCCAGGAGGGGGCGGGTCCAGGCCTCTCCCCTACCCTGCCGCCCCTCCGCTTGCCCGGCCACCGTTCATGTTCCCCTTCCGGCATGGTGGCGGTTCGTCCGGGCGACGGCCTGGTTCCATCCTCTCCCCGGCCGCGGAACGGTTCCGCACCCAATTCGTCCGCAATTCGTCCGCGGGGACGAATCGGCTTGATTCGGCGGGGGTACAGGGGGACAATGAAAGGGTTTTCGCAAGATGGAAGGATTGTTGTCATGCTGGCATTGATGTTGATCGCGATTGGCGTGCTGTTCTGGCTCGGGTACCATTATTACGGCGGGTGGCTGGAGAAGCAGCTCGACGTCATGGAGGAGCGCATCACCCCCGCCCACGCGCTCAAGGACGGCGTGGACTACATGCCGACGCCGACGCCCATCGTGTTCGGCCACCACTTCAGCTCCATCGCGGGCGCGGGGCCGATCGTCGGGCCCATCAGCGCGGCGCTCGTGTTCGGGTGGGGGCCGGCGCTGCTGTGGATCGCCCTCGGCGCGGTGTTCATCGGCGGCGTCCAGGATTTCTCGTCGCTGGTCGCCAGCCTCCGCCACCGCGGCGAAGGCTTGGCGCAGATCGGCCGCCGCCGCATGAGCCCGCTGACGTACCGGCTGTTCCTGCTGTTCCTCATCCTGACGCTGGACTACATCCTGATCGTGTTCCTCGACATGACGGCGGCGACCTTCGCGCCCGCGACGGTGGCCTGGGGCATGGAGAATCCGCCGGCGGCGCTGACGGGGGGCACGGTGGCGACGGCGTCGCTGTCGATCATCGCGATCGCGGTGGCCTTCGGCCAGGTGCTGCACCGCGGCGTGATGGGCCTGAAGGGCGCGACGTTCGTCATGGTCCCGCTGGTCTTCCTGGCGCTGGCGCTGGGGCAGTGGCTGCCGCTGGCGCCGTCGGTGGTCCCGGCGTGCTTCGGCATGGACAAGTACTTCTGGTCGATCGTCCTGATGGCCTACTGCCTGGCGGCGTCGGTGCTGCCGGTCTGGACGCTGCTGCAGCCGCGCGACTACCTCTCCAGCTTCCTCCTCTACGCGTGCCTCGCGGCGGGCGTGGTCGGCATGCTCTGCTCGGGCTTCACGGGCACGGGCGCGGTTTCGTGGCCGGCGTTCAAGGCGTTCTCGACTCCCACCGAGGGCACGCTCTGGCCGGCGCTGCTGGTGACGATCGCGTGCGGCGCGGTGAGCGGCTTCCACGCGCTGGTCTCGAGCGGCACCACCTCCAAGCAGCTCGACAACGAGCTCGCGGCGCGCCCCGTCGGCATGGGCGCGATGCTGGTCGAAGGCGTCCTCGCGGTGATGGCCCTCGCGACCGTCATGACGATGGCCCCCGACGCCAAGGCGGCCGGCGCGCCGCCGGCGGTGTTCGCGGCGGGCATCGAGGCGTTCTTCCGCCCGATGGGGGTGCCGCAGGGATGGATCGAGTCGTTCGTGCTGCTGGCGGTGAGCACGTTCCTGCTGACGACGCTCGACTCCTGCACGCGCCTCGCCCGCATGCTCTTCCAGGAAATGACCGGCATGCCCAACCGCACCACCGGGCAGCGCGTCGTCGCAACGGCCGTCATCCTGCTGCCCGTCCTCCTCGCCTTCCGGCAGGTCCAGACCCCGAACGGCCTGATTCCGATGTGGAAGGCCATCTGGCCGGCCTTCGGCGCGACCAACCAGCTGCTGGCGGCGCTGGCGCTGCTGATGGTATGGAGCTGGCTCCGCTCGCAGGGCAAGAAGGCGTGGTTCGTGGCCATACCCATGGTCTTCATGGCCATCACCAGCATGGCCGCGCTCGTGCAGCTCGTCGGCATCTACGGCAGGCAGGGCAACTGGGAAATCGCGTCGCTGAGCATCCTCCTGCTCGGCCTCGCCGTGCTCGTGCTGGCCGACGTCGTGCGGCACATCCGCCGCGGCCCGCCGGAAGGATACCCCGCCTGAGCCGCGCGCGATGACGGCCCCCCGCCACCTCTTCGGCCCCGTGCCCTCGCGCCGCCTCGGGCGGTCGCTGGGCATCGACCTCACCCCGCGCAAGCTCTGCTGCGAGGACTGCGTGTTCTGCCAGATCGGCCCCACCACCACCCACACCCTGGAGCGGCGCGAGTGGGTCGACACCGCCGCCGTCCTCGCCGAGTTCGACGCGTGGGCGGCGGCCGGCGGCGAAGCCGACTACGCCACCCTTTCCGGCTACGGCGAACCCACCCTGCACACCCGCTTCGGCGACGTCCTGCGGCACGCCCGCGACCGCGGATTCAAGACCGCCCTCCTCAGCAACGGCGGCCTCATGCACCTGCCCGAAGTGCGCCGCGACGCCGCCGCGTCCGCCGACATCGTCAAGGTCACCCTCTCCGCGTGGGACGAAGACTCCTTCCGGCGCCTCCACCGACCCGCCCTCGGCCTCACCTTCGAACGCCTCCTCGAAGGCGAACAGGCCCTCCGCGACATCCACCCCGGCAAGCTCTGGGTCGAAGTCATGCTCGTGCGCGGCGTCAACGACGCCCCCGAGCAGGTCGAAGCCATCGCGAACGCCGTCGCCACCCTCCGCGCCGACGCCGTGCACCTCAACACCCTCACCCGCCCGTCCCTCTCCCAGGACGGACTCCACCGGGTGTCCGAGGCGTGGCTCCACACCATCGCCCCGTGGTTCACCCCCGTCGCCGAAGTCCCCGCGTTCAAGGGCAAGGCCGAGTCCCCCCTCGACATGACCGACGACGCCCTCATGGAACTCCTCGTCCGCCATCCCCTCTCCGTCGCCGCCTGGGCCAAGGCCGCCGGGATCGCCCCCGACGCCCTCGAAGCCCGCCTCGCCCCCCTCGCCGCCTCCGGCCGCGTCGCCTACGAGACCGACGACTCCGTCCGCATGGTCCGCGCCGCCGTCCCGTCCCCCTTCGCGTGAAAAAGAAGGCCGCCCCACCGCCCCCCGCCGTCCGCTGGCACGTCCGCGCCGAAGGCGAAGTCCAGGGCGTCGGCTTCCGCTGGACCGCCCGCCGCGAAGCCGCCTCCCTCGGCGTCTCCGGCTGGGCCGAGAACGCCTGGGACGGCACCGTCTCGCTGGTCCTGGAGGGCCCTCCCGACGCCCTCCGCCAATTCCTCCTCCAGCTCTCCGCCCGCTACCCCGACGCCCGCTTCACCCCGCCCTCCCCCTCCCCCGCCACCGGCCTCTCCGGATTCGGCGTCCGCTGACCGCCCCCCTACCCTTCACCCGCTTCCCCATCGGTCGCTCCCTGTTTTGAGATTACGGAAAATCTCAATATTTTCCCCGCTTTCCAACCATCATTCCGCCCCATGAACAACACGCCCGTCTCCCCTCCCGCCCCCTGCTTTCCGCCCCCCCCAAGTCGGCTGTTTGCCCGATTGAGGACCCATGGAGAGCCGGGAGGCCCCTTTGCACAGCCCCGAGACCCTATCTCGCGCGGATGCCGGCGCCCCTCCGTCGGCTGGTACCGGGGACAATCCAGGGCGGCGCAGGCCCCGTCAGGCGTCGGCTGGCAACGGAATGCATTTTGATATCGCCAAGCGGGGATGGATGTGGTGGAATGGCGCCAGGTAAAACGTTTGACCGGAACGAAAGAGAGACATCCCATGCCCAAGCGCAACGACATTTCGAAAATCCTGCTGGTGGGGGCGGGGCCCATCGTCATCGGACAGGCCTGCGAGTTCGATTACTCGGGGGCCCAGGCCTGCAAGGCGCTGCGCGAGGAAGGGTACGAGGTCGTGCTGGTCAACAGCAATCCGGCCACCATCATGACGGACCCGGAGTTCGCCGACCACACGTACATCGAGCCGCTCACGGTCGAGGCGCTCACCGCCATCATACGCCGCGAGCGGCCGGACGCGATGCTCCCCACCATGGGCGGGCAGACGGCGCTGAACCTCGCCGTCGCGCTGGACGAGGCGGGGGTGCTCTCCCGCTACCGGGTGGAACTCATTGGCGCGCGCGCGGACGTGATCCGCAAGGCGGAGGACCGCGGGCTCTTCAAGGCCGCGATGGCGGAGGCGGGGCTCGCGGTGCCGCGGTCGGGCAGTGCGCATTCGCTGGAGGAGGCGCAGGCGGTGCAGGCGGGGATCGGAAGCTGGCCGGTGGTGGTGCGTCCGGGGTTCACGCTGGGCGGCGCGGGCGGGGGGATCGCGCACGACGCGGCGGAGCTGGAGCAGATTGTCACGGCGGGGCTGGCGCTGAGTCCGGTGCACGAGGTGCTGATCGAGGAGTCGCTGCTGGGCTGGAAGGAGTTCGAGATGGAGGTGATGCGCGACCGCCGCGACCAGGCGTGCATCGTCTGCTCGATCGAAAACGTGGACCCGATGGGCGTCCACACGGGCGACAGCCTGACGGTGGCCCCGGCGCAGACGCTCACGGACCGGGAATGGCAGTGGATGCGCGACGCGAGCCTGAAGGTGATGCGCGCGATCGGGGTGGAGACGGGCGGGGCGAACGTGCAGTTCGCGCAGAATCCGCGCGACGGCCGGTGGGTGGTCATCGAGATGAACCCGCGCGTGAGCCGCAGCAGCGCGCTGGCGTCGAAGGCGACGGGCTTCCCGATCGCGCGTGTCGCGGCGAAGCTGGCGGTGGGCTACACGCTCGACGAGCTGCCCAACGACATCACGCGCACGACGAAGGCGTGCTTCGAGCCCTCGCTCGACTACGTGGTGGTGAAGGCGCCGCGGTTCGCGTTCGAGAAGTTCCCGGGCGCGGACGACACGCTCGGCACGCGCATGAAGTCGGTGGGCGAGACGATGGCCCTCGGCGCCACCTTCGCCCAGGCGCTCCAGAAGGCGATGCGCTCGCTGGAGACGGGGCGGTCCGGCTTCTCGGGCAAGGCGGGGGCGCCGGAGGCGGCGCTCTCGGACGCGGAGCTGGCGCGCGAAACGGTGCGACCGAACCCGAACCGGTGGTTCTGCGTGCGCGAGGCGCTGCGCCGCGGCCGCACGGCGGAGGAGCTGGCGGCGGCGACGGGCGTGGACGCGTGGTTCCTGCGGCAGATGGAGTGGCTGGTGGCGTTCGAGCGGCGTCTGGAGGCCCTCGGCGGCCTGCCGGCGCTGGAAGCGGACCGCGGGCTCTTCGCGCGGGCGAAGGAGCTGGGCTTTTCGGACCGCCAGCTGGCCGGCGCGCTGGGCTGCACCGAACCGGACGTGCGGGCGGCGCGCGGGCGGCTGGACCTGCATCCGGCCTACGCGGTGGTGGACACGTGCGCGGCGGAGTTCGCGGCGGCGACCCCATACTATTTCTCGGCCTGGGGCCCCGCCACGGCCGATCCCGCAGGCGAGCCGCCGCCGCCGCGCACGCCGGGCCGCAAGCGCTACATGGTCCTCGGCGGCGGCCCCAACCGCATCGGCCAGGGCATCGAGTTCGACTACTGCTGCGTCCACGCCTGCCGCGCCCTCCGCGCCGCCGGGCACGAGACGGTGATGGTCAACAGCAATCCCGAGACCGTCTCGACCGACCACGACTCCTCCGACCGCCTCTACTTCGAACCCGTCACGCTCGAAGACGTCCTCGAAATCCAGCGCCGCGAGCAGTGCGACGGCGTGATCGTCCAGTTCGGCGGCCAGACCCCGCTCAACCTGGCCGCCGAGCTCAAGGCCGCCGGCGTGCCCATCCTCGGCACCTCGCCCGAGGACATCGACCGCGCCGAAGACCGCGACCAGTTCCGCAGCCTGTGCGAAAAGATCGGCGTCCGCCAGCCCCGCAACGGCATCGCGCGGCGCCTGGAGGAGGCGCAGGCGGTGGCGCGCGGCATCGGCTACCCCGTGCTCGTCCGGCCGAGCTTCGTGCTGGGCGGGCGGGCGATGGCGATCGTCTTTTCCGAAGGCTTCTTCACCCAGTACTGCACCGAAGCCTTCGCCGCCTCCGAGGGGCGCCCCGTGCTGATCGACCAGTTCCTCGAGAACGCCATCGAGCTCGACGTCGACTGCCTGTGCGACGGCACGCGCGTCACCATCGGCGGCATCATGGAACACGTCGAAAAGGCCGGCATCCACAGCGGCGACAGCGCCTGCTTCCTGCCCCCGCGCAGCCTCTCCCCGGAGATGCTCGACCGCATCCGCGCCACCACCCGCGAATTCGCCCTCGCCCTCCACGTGCGCGGACTGATGAACGTCCAGTACGCCGTGCAGGACGGCGAACTCTACATGATCGAAGTCAACCCGCGCGCCTCCCGCACCGTCCCCTTCGCGGGCAAGGCCACCGGCGTCCCCCTGGCCGCCCTCGCCGCGCGCGTCATGGCCGGCGAAAGCCTCGCCGACGTCGGCTTCGAGCGCGAAGTCGTCCTCCGCCACTGCGCCGTCAAGGAAGCCGTCCTCCCCTTCGCCCGCTTCACCGGCTGCCGCATGCAGCTCACCCCCGAGATGCACTCCACCGGCGAAGTCATGGGGCTCGACCTCGAACCCGGGCCCGCCTTCGCCAAGAGCCAGCAGGCCGCCGGCAACCCCCTCCCGCTCGCCGGCGGCGTCTTCGTCAGCGTCTCCAGCGAATGCGCCGACGACCGCGAAGGCGCCATCGCCTGCGCCCGCGAGATGGCCGCCTGCGGCTACGTCCTCTACGCCACCCGCGAAACCGCCACCGCCCTGCGCGACGCCGGAATCCCCGCCCTCGCCGCCTTCGCCGTCTCCGAAGGCCGCCCCAACGCCATCGACCTCATGGCCGACGGCACCGTCGGCTGGATCGTCGACCTCCCCTCCGGCTGCCTGCCCCTCCTCGACGACGTCGCCGTCCGCACCGAGGCCATCTGCCGCGACGTCCCCATGACCACCACCCTCCGCGGCTGGCGCGCCGCCCTCGAAGCCCTCCGCGCCCAGAGACAGCACCCCGAACTCGAAGTCATGTCCCTGCAGGAATACCACCGCGCCACCGCCCGCCGCAACGAAAGGAGCCTGTGATGAAACCCGACGCCTTCCTCGCCCTCGAAGACGGCACCGTCTACCGCGGCCATTCCTGCGGCGCGCCCGTCGACCGCCTTGGCGAAGTCGTCTTCAACACCGGCATGACCGGCTACGAAGAAGTCCTGACCGACCCCTCCTACGCCGGGCAGATCGTCACCTTCACCGTCCCCGAACTCGGCAACACCGGCTTCAACCGCGCCGACCGCGAATCCGCGGCCATCCACGCCTCCGGCATGATCTGCCGCGACCTCAACCCGCCCTCCAGCTGGCGCTCCGAAGAACCCCTTTCCGACGTCCTCCGCCGCGCCGGCATTCCCGCCATCAGCGGCATCGACACCCGGTCCCTGACCCTGCGCCTCCGCTCCGGCGGCACCCTCAAAGCCCGCATCTGTTGCTCCGGAAGCGAACCCCCCGAAACCGCCATCGCCGCCGCCCGCGCCTGGACCGGCCTCGACGGCCAGGATTATGCCTCCGCCGTCACCTGCCCCGCCCCCTACGACTGGCCCCTTGCCCCCGAGCCCCCCGCCCCGCAGGCCCTCCCCGACGGCTTCGCCGGCGCCCCCGCGCCCTCCACCTCCCCCCTCGTCGCCGTCCTCGACTTCGGCGTCAAATACAACACCCTCCGCGCCTTGGCCGCCCTTGGCGCCCGCGTCCGCGTATTCCCGGCCAAGACCCCGGCCGCCGACATCCTCGCCGCCCGCCCCGACGGCGTACTCCTCTCCAACGGCCCCGCCGACCCGGCCGCCCTCCCGTACGCCGTCCAGACCATCCGCGCCCTTCTCGGCAAACTCCCCATCATGGGCATCTGCCTGGGGCACCAACTCCTGGCCATCACCCTGGGGGCCAAGACCGCGCGCCTCCCCTTCGGCCACCACGGCTGCAACCATCCCGTCAAAAACCTCACCGACGGCACCGTCGAAATCACCTCCCAGAACCACAACTTCGTGGTGGTGGAAGACACCCTCGACCCCGCCATCGCGCAGATCACCCACCGCAGCCTCAACGACGGCAGCGTCGAAGGACTTGCCGCGCCCGCCCTCCGCGCCTTCTCCCTCCAATACCACCCCGAAGCCGCCCCCGGCCCCCACGACGCCTCCTCCTCCTTCCACCGCTTCCTCCGCACCATCCGCCCCTGACCGGCCCGCATTCAACTCCCCGCCCGCAGGGCGCACAATCCGCCAGCCACCGCCCCAACACAAGTTTTCCAATGATTGGAAACATTTTTTCCAATGGTTGGAAAAATCTGCCCATTTTTTCCAATGATTGGAAAAATTTTTCGCCCGTTTTCCAACGATTGGAAAAATGTTCACGGAAGTAATTTCCGTCCAAAAGAGCTCAAAGGACGCGGGGTCGGGACAAGAGAATCCACGAACATCCCGAATGCCGCTTCGCGGACTCGAATGGCTTGGAGGGGGAAGCAATCAACATTGAAAACCATGAAAACCGCTTCGCGGACATTGAAAGGTGGGAGGGATGTGGTTGAACTGTCGGGGCGCGGACGGCTCGCCCGCGGGGCTTCTGGAAAGCGGGAAACAAGCGAATATCCTAATGTTTTCTGTAATCTCGCGTGAGAGCAGAGAAGAATGTTCTTCCGCGGGAGGGGGGAGGGAAGATGGCGGAATGGCAATGGGGCGGCCATGCGGGGGTGAGGTCGGCGGGGCAGCATCGGGGCATGATGAAATCTCCGATGTCGATGTTGTTTGCGCTGGGGGGCTGGTTGGCGGTGGCAGGGGCCACGGCGGCGGCGGGGGAAGCGCCGTGGACTATGATCGGCGGGTGTTCGCTGGTGGCGTGGGAGGGCAATGACGGGGACAGTTTTCTGGTCGAATGTCCCGGCCAGAAGCCCGGCAAGGAGGTTTCCAGGGTGTTCCGGCTGTATTACGTGGACACGCCGGAGTCGGAGGATTCGCTCCCGGAGCGGTTGGAGGAGCAGCGGGCTTACTGGGATTTGCCGGACATCCGGACGGTCGTGAAAATGGGGGAGGCCGCGAAGCGGTTCAGCCGCCAGTTTCTCGCGGGTGGTTTTTGCGTGCACACGTTGTGGGAGGATGCGATGGGGCGCACGGCGATGGGACGGCAGTTCGCGATGGTGTCGGTGGACGGGAACGATCTTGGCTTGGCCCTGGTACGGAACGGGCTGGCGAGGGTTTACGGGAAGACGCCGGAGGCGGAGGTGTTGGACGGGGCGGGCGGGTACCGGTCGGGGGCCGGAGACTGGTGGGGGAGGCTGCGCCAGGCCGAGGCGCTCGCAAAACGGGAAAGGAAGGGGTGCTGGGCGTATTCGGGCGTGAAGGGAGCCCGCCACGCCGCCGTGGAGAGGGGTAATGCCGGGAGCGGCGGCGGAGCAGGCGGTTCGCCGGTGGCGGGCGGACACGGGCGGGGGACCGTCGGTCCGCGGCGGCGGGCGCCGTTGCCGGCGTTCGGGGAGTTGGTGAGGGAGTGAAAACGCAGATGGCGAAATGGCAATGTCCCGGCCATGCGGCGGTGAGGTCGGCGGGGCAGGATGGGGGCATGATGAAATCTCCGATATTGCCGTTGTTCGTGCTGGGCGCGTGCCTGGCGGGCGCCGTCTGCGCGCAGGAAGAGGAGGCCGCGGAAGAAATTCCCGCCGTGGCCGTGTCGCGTCCGGTGCGGCTCAAAGAGGGTCCGCCGCGGTCCTGGGTGGGGACGGTCAAGGCCGCCGAAACGGTGTCGGTGACGGCGCGCGTGACGGGTGAAATCCTCAGGCGCGGTTTCGCCGAAGGGGGCGCCGTGGAAAAGGGGCAGGTGCTGTTCGTGCTGGAGGATACGGTGTACCGGGCGGCGCTGGCGTCGGCAGAGGCGGAGGTGGCGCGGCTGCGGACGCAGCTGGCGTTCGCGGAGAAGGAGGCCGTGCGCTACCGCTCGTGCCTCGGCGAGAGCGGGGTCTCGGAGGCGGACTGCGAGCTCAAGGAGCAGGAGCGGGACGTGCTGCGCGCGGACTTGGCGGCGGCGGAGGCGCGGCGGACGCTGGCGGAGGACGACCTGGCGCACACGCGGGTGGCCAGTCCGGTGGCGGGGCGGGTGGGAGAGGCGCTGGTGGGGGTGGGCAACGTGGTCTCGCCGGAGAGCGGTCCGCTGGCGACGGTGGTGGCGGGGGACCCGGCGCGGGTGCGGTTCGCGCTGGCGGAGCGGGACTATTACGGGCTGTTCGGCGGGGGCGTGCCGGGCGGGGCGGGCGCGGCGGTGCGCGTGTCGGTGGTGCGGGCGGACGGGCGGGTGCTGGACGACCGGCCCGTGGCGATCGACTTCGCGGACAACGAGGCGGACCCTCGCACGGGCACGGTGGCGCTGCGGGCGACGGTGCCGAACGCGGACGGCGCGCTGCTGCCCGGCGGCTACGTGCGGGTGGTGCTGGCGGAGCGGTTCGCGGAGCCGCGCCTGGCGGTGCCGGTGGGGGCGCTGGTGTTCGAGGGCGGCGCGAAGCACGTGTACGTGCTGGACGCGGAGGACCGGGCCGTCCTGCGCGCGGTGGGGGACGGCCCCCAGGCGGGCGACCTGCAGGTGCTCGGGGAGGGTTTCGCCGCGACCGACCGCATCGTGACGGGCGGCATCCACAAGGTGCGCCCCGGCGGCCGCGTGGTCCCGGTGGAGAGGGAGGTGCCCTGCGGGCGCAGTGACGAGTGACAAGTGACGAGTGACAAGATGCGGTGCGCCCTGCGGGCGGACAAATTGAGGGAGGGAAGCGGGATGATTTTCAGCCGCAAAGGACACAAAACGCACAAAGGGTGAGGGAAAATGAGCGAGAGGAGGGAATCTACAAGAATGCCTTGAATGACGCTCCGCGGACGCAAAGGGATGGAGGGGGAGAATGTCAACATTGAAAAACATGAAAACCGCTCCGCGGACATGGAAAGGGGAAGGGAATCGGATTTGCAGTCGGGGCGCGGGAGGCCCGCCCGCGATGGCGAATGGAAAGTGGATAACAAGAGAAAAGGCCAATGTTTTCCATAATCTCACGCCAGCCGTGAACTCCACTTCCGGGGGGCAGCTGGAGCGCTGGAGGAATGCGGGATGATGGCCGCTCCCTGTTTCCACTCTTGGTGGGGGTGTGGCTTCCAGACGCATATTCCGCCCCTCTTCCCTTGCACCCACCACCATCCAAGCTCCCCACTCTTTTTCGCTGTCGCATGGCGGAGAGACAGGATAAAGTGCACACATGACAGGAACCAATCCATGAACTCCTCGGGCAACCAAATCGTCGTGTACCAACCAAGCGGCGTGACCCGCATCGAGGTACGCTTCGACGGCGAGACCGCATGGCTTGCCCTGCCGCAAATCGCCGAACTTTTCTCCTGCTCGACGGAAAACGTCCGTTTGCACCTGAAGAACATCTACGCGAGCGGCGAATTGGACAAGGAGGCAACTTCCAAGGAATCCTTGGAAGTTCGGAAGGAGGGTTCCCGGAACGTCACCCGCCGCTTCGTCCACTACAACCTGGATGCCATCATCTCCGTGGGCTACCGCGTCAACTCCATCGTGGGCGTCCGCTTCCGCCAATGGGCGACAGGCGTGATCAAGGAACGGATGTTCGCGGGGGCCGCCCTTGCCGCGCAGTTTGCCTCCATCGACCGCCGGCTCCTTTCGCACGACAAGGACATCGCCGAACTGAAGGACCGGGTCGATTTCTTCGTCCGCACCCGCGAGCCGCCCTTGCAGGGCGTCTTCTACGACGGGCAACTGTGGGATGCCTGTTCGCTTGCGGAGCGGCTGGTCGGCCGGGCGAAATCCTCGATTTGGCTCGTCGACAGCTGGGTTGGGGCGGGAACGCTCGACATCCTTGCGAAGAAACGCAAGGGCGTGAAAGTGGAAGTCATCACCTCGCGGCGCGGCAACCGGCTTGCGGCCAGTGACATCGCGAAGTTCAACGCCCAGTACCCGACCCTCTCCATTCTGGAGAGCACCGCCTTCCACGACCGTTTCCTCGCCATCGACGACCGCGAACTCTACCTCGTCGGCGCCTCCCTGAAAGACCTCGGTCGCAAGTGCTTCGGCTTCACCAAAATGGACCCCGCCGAAATCGCCCGCCTGAAGGCGAGAATCTGATACAGCCCTCCCCTGCCGGAGCGCGGGCGGCCCGTCCGCGAGGCTCCCGAAAAGTGGAAAACCGCCTAATTTCCCCACCATTTTCCATAATCTCTCTCCCCATTGCCCCCCCTTGGGGGATGCGGCATCTTGCCGCGTTCTCGCGGATGGAGGGCGGGAGGGAAACGAAAGGGATGCGGCGAGACTGGGGGGACGGACGCCTCCGTCCGTCCAAGGGGAGGATGGAGAGCGAAAGGATTGCCACTTTGCGCTTGATGATGGCGCAGGAGAAAGGCATTCTGCCCCCAGACAGGTCGGCCACGGTGGCCGACCAAACCCAACAGGAACCACAAACGGATTTTGAACTGAAACAATCGTAGTCCATTTGCTTTCTGCATAGCAGTCGTTAATCTCGAATCCTGGAAGCATTCGTTCATATGACACGTGCAAAAAGGCTGCGCCTCAAGCGCGAGCCTCTTTCCGTGTTTTTGAACAGGGCCTTTCCAGGAGCCTGAGATTTGAGTATGGAAAGAGGTCTTTTCATGGGCTGATACCCCGCGAAAGTTGGACAGGAGAGACAGGAGAGAACATGAAGAGCTTTTGGAAACATGTCTGTGCCGGTTTGGTTGCCGCTTGGTGTTGGGTTGCCGGAGGGACGCCTGCTTGGGCCGAGGTGGACGGAAACTGGGGATACACCTTTTCAGACTATGACCTTACCGCCACGGTGACGAACTACACGGGGGTATCTTCAAGCCCATCGGTGCCCTCCAAGTTCTCCCGTCGCGTCAATACCGGTGAAAAAGACGATGATGGGGATTACATCTACGAAACGCGGACCTATAAGGTCGTGGCAGTCAATGGGGCATTCCGCAACAATACCAGTATCCACTCTGTTTCTTTGCCTTCAACAGTCACGGCAATTGGCTCATCTACTTTTTCCGGGTGTACTTCGCTGTCTTCTCTTCCTCTCCATTCTGGCATTACAAGCATTGGTACATCGGCCTTTTCCGGGTGCACGGGTCTCACGAGCGTGGCCATCAACAGCCCCGTAACCCTGCCCGACCAATTGTTTGCGAACTGTTCGGGTTTGACAACGGTTGTCATCGGCGAAAAGGTGAAAGGACTAGGTTCCGGCCATGACTCATATCATCCATTCCGCAATTGCCCATCCATCAAGACATTCCGGGTGGAAGCCAACATCGGCGCTATCCCGGATTATTACTTCGGGAACTATTACAGTTCTTTCCCGTCGTGCGCGACCATCGAGCGGATTGACCTGCCGGATTCCGTTTCGACCATTGGCAGGCATGCGTTTCGGGGATGCAAGGCATTGACGGAGCTGAACTTGACATCGGCCATCACGGACATTGGTGAGAGTGCGTTTTCGGGATGTTCCAAGATTGCCTTCGGGAAACTCCATTTCCCAAAGCTGACAAAGTTCAATGACTCAGCCTTTGCAAATTGTCTCGGCCTCACAGGTCTTGAATGCAGTACAGGGGTAACGGGCATTGGCTCGTATGCTTTCCAAAATTGTTCGAGCTTGTCGAATGTGTGGTTCAAAGGGACTCCCCCGAGCGTTGGCACAAAACCTTTCTCTGGGGTGGCGGGTGGTGCGAGGGGCTATTACACCTCGGGACACCGGGCGGCTTGGAAAGCGGTCATCGGTTCGGACGGGAAGTGGCAGGGACTGTTGATGCGGGATCCGTACCGGGTGGAGAACGTGCGGGCGAGGCAGGTGCCGGGGACGCAGAAGGTGAAAATCTTCTATGACTTGAGCGTGGACGACGGGAAGCCGTACGACGTGGGGCTTTCGTTCGGGAAGAAGGGAGGCGAGGGCGGTTCGCTGCCGCCGCCGGCGACAATGTCGGGTGACGTGGGGTTGGCGGTGATTCCGGGCAAGAACAAGGTGATTACGTGGGATGCGGGGACGGACGTGACGGAGACGGTGCTGGAGGGCATCGTGGCGGATGTGGCGGCGACGCGCGGGGAGGAGACGCTTGAAGGGGAATCGAACGAGTTCGACATGGAGCTGCGGCGGGAACAGTTCGAGATCGAGGATGTGGAGAGCGTGTACTGCGAGGGGATGTACGGGAGCGCGGCGGGGCGGCATGCGACGTTCCTGGCGGGGGTGGAGTCGCCGGTGGTGTTCACGGTGCGGCTGAAGTGGCGGACGAACGTGATCCGGGGCATCCGCCTCGAAAACGGGCTCACGGCACCGGTGGAAATCGAATCTGGCAACCGCTTTCGCGTGGACATGGGGCAACTGCCCGCCGGGGCGCAGATGTCGGTGGTGGCCATCTGCGAGGACACGGACGGGACGCTGGTGGAAAGTCCGCCCTTCCGCGTGAACGTGGACGTGGCGGTGAAGCCGGTGGTGTTCGGCCTCGGGGAAATCGGGTTCAACCTGAGCGGAGGAGCCAAGGAGTTGACGTGGAAGAAGGACGGGCTCTCCTTCTCGATTGGGCAATCCGAGGGGAGTTCCTCCTCGCCCTGGTGGCTGCCGAACGGGCTGACCATGGTCAAGCCGCTCCTCTCCATGCAAGCCGCCTACTCCCCCGAGAACGCGATGTTGACGGTCACGCCGTCGCTTTGGGAGGGGCAGAAGGACAAGACGACGGTCGGCATCACGAAAAACGGCGTCTGGGGCGACTTCCTCGGTTTTTCGCTCGGGCTGAAGGCGGACGGCGTCGTTGCCGTGCGGTGGGACACTCTCGCGAACGGGTGGCTGATGGACCATGCGGGGGTCAAGGGGACGATATCCGGCAAGGTCTCGAAGTCGTGGCCGTTCCTCCTACCTTCGCCCATCGGGGCGATTCCGCTCTATGCGCGCGCGACGCTGGAAGGGGAGTTGGCGGCGGCGATGCTGTACCACGGCGGCGGAATTCCCGGTGCGATGCAGAAGGGGGAGAGCTGGGAGTGGACGTTCGAGAGCGAGAAGCTGCCACGCATCACGGGAACGGGCGGCCTGGGCGCGGAGACGCTGGTCTATGGCGAGGTGTCGGTGGCGGGGAGCGGGTTGCTGGATGGGCGCATCGGCGGGCCAAAGGGGACGGACTGCTCCTATGGGGTCAAGGGAACGCTGGAAGGTGCGTTGGGGTACGGCAAGAATCGTTGGTGGGGCAAGCGGTTCGCCGTTTCGATCGACACGCCGACGTACTGGTTCTTCGGGGAAAAGGCCGGGAAGTCGGCTTCGCTGGCGGGCCCCACCATCCGCGCGGCAGAGCTTGCCGCCCGGGATGCCCGCGCGGCGGACGGTATCTGCAATCCCCTGCTGGCTTTTGCGGGAGATGCGGAGTTCCGTGCGTGGCTCCGGGAGAACGGGGAACGCGCGGAGCCGAATGCGTCCGAATTGGTCTTCTCGGCGGGCGGGGCCTGGAGCGGCGGGGATAGCGTCTGGGATGACGGCACGGCGGACTTCTCGCCGTCGCTCGGCGCGGCGGCGGGCGGCACGGCGGTGCTCGCCTGGTGCAACGCGAAGCGGGCGCTGAGCGAAGAAGACGGTCTGGAGGATCTTTTTGCGTCGCTGGAAGTCGCGGTTGCGGTGCGCAACGGCGCGGACGGGATCTGGGTTGCAACGAATCTCACGGACGATGCGGCGGCCGACCTCGCGCCGCAGGTGGCGGTGGCGCCGGATGGTACGGCGATGGTTGCCTGGTTCCACAATGCGGCGGGCGGGCTCTTCGGGACGGCCGCGGTCCCGACACAGGTCCGGGCGGCGCGTTTCGCCGACGGGGTTTGGTCGGCCCCCGCCATCGTGGTGGCGGATGCCGGAGCGGCGACGGACTTCGATTTGGCCTATGACGGGACGAATGGCGCTGTCACGGTCGTTTTCGACGCGGACGGAAATTTCGAAACGGAAAACGATTATGCGGTTGCCGCCGCGGCATGGCATGGCGGTTCGTGGGGAGCCGCGACGGTGCTGGCTTCGGGCCTTGCGGAAGCCGGTACACCGGTGGCGCGCCTCGGTGCGGATGGAACGGCAACCGCGCTCTGGGTCGAGGGCGGTGTGTTGCGCGAGCGTCCGGCGGATGCCTCGTCCGCCGCCTCGGATGCCCTTGTGCGCTGGTTGGATGGCGAAGTCCCGGCCACGGCCACCCCGATTCGGGGCGAAAACGGTGCCTTGGTTCTCGCCTGGGCTGAACCGGACGAGAACAATCCGCTTGCCTCCCATCCCGTGGCAATGCCGTGGGATGCCTCGGCGGGCACATGGGGCGGTCCCGTGGCGCTTGCCAAGGAGTCGGGACGGCAGGCCAGCGGCATCTCCGGGGCCTTTGCCGCGGATGGTGCGCTTGCGCTTGCATGGGAAAGCACGCCGGTTTCCACCAACGCGGAAGGGGCGGTCGAATGGGGCACGCCCGAACCCCGTACCGCGACAGTGCCGTTGCGGGCCGATCCGGCCGTTCTGGCGGCGGACTTCGCCTTCGGCACCGTCGGGGTGGTTCCCGGCGAGACGACGCCCGTCGTGGCCGTTCTCCGCAATCTCGGCCTCGGCGAAGTGGAGAACGTGGCCCTGCGGCTCTTCGTGGGCGACGGTACGGGCGCGGAGACGGAGCTTTTCGGCGAGACGGGCGAGGCCGTTATGTTCGCCCTGCCCGGCGGAGCCTCGGTGGCCGTGACGAACTACTGGACATGCGACGATTCGCTGGCGGATTTGACCTTCCGCGCGGTGGTATCCCTGCCGGAAGGGTGCGACAATGCGGATGCGGGCAACGACGAGGCCATCTGGCATCCCGGAACCCCGGATCTGTGGATCGAGAACGCGCGCGTTGTCGTGGAAACAGCCAATATCCGCCTGCTCACCGCGACCGTCCGCAACTCCGGCCTCGGTCCGGCCCCGGAAGGCACCGTCGTTTCCTTCCGCCGCGGGGCCCCGGACGGCGAAGAAATCGGCAGGGACGCCATCGGCACCGTCCTCGCGGGCTCGGCGAATGGCTACGACGCCGGCATCGCGTGGAACATGGCGGGCGTCAGCTTCACCAGCGCATGGGAAACGGTCTATGCCGTGATCGACACCGGCAATGCGGCGACTGACGTCTCGCGCGCCATGCCCATCCGCGTCTCGACCGCCCTCGATACCGATGGCGACGGCCTCCTCGACGCCGAGGAAGAAATGTTCGGCACCGACCCCGGCAACGCGGACACCGACGGGGACGGCAGGAGCGACTACGAAGAAGTGTACATCGACTTCACGGACCCGCTCATCCCTCCGCCCGCGCACACCGTCACCACGCCCGTCCCCGTCCCCCATTCGTGGCTGGACGGCTACCCCGAGGCCCTGGCCGCCCACGGCGGCGACCGCGAAGCCTTCGCGGCAGATTGGGCGGCCAACGGCAGGAACCGCGTCTGGGAGTGCTACGTGGCCGGAACGGACCCGACGCTGGAAAACGCCGAGTTCAAAATCACGTCGCTTTCCTTCGAAGACGGCAGGGTGGCCGTCCGCTGGTCCCCTGACCTGAACGAAAACGGCACGAAGTCGAACCGCACCTACACCGTGGAAGGTAAACCGGCGATGACAAACGAGTGGGGCCCCCGCGATGCCTCCAGCCACTTCTTCCGCGTCCGGGTGGAACTGCTGCCGCAGTAGTCCACCTATCCACATCCCTTCCTCAAGGCGCGGCGGGACGCCGCACCTCTGAAACAAGCGCCGCCCGGTTGGGCGGCGCACCTTGTAAAGAGTTGTCCCGAGTTGTCCAAGTTGTCTCAAGAAATCCGCTCTCCAAGCGTTCCTGTCCGCGAAGCGGTTTTCTTCCCGTTCTTGTAGATTCCCTTCCGCTCTCCATCCGCTGCCGCGACGGTTGAAAAGTTGAAAAGTTGAGAGGTTGAAAGGTTGCAGGATGGCCCTCCCTCAGCTTTTCAACTATTCAACTTTTCAACCCTTCAACTCCATGTGTTCTTTGTGGCTTCTGGAAAATTTTTTCCAATCATTGGAAAACTGCCGTAAAATTTTTCCAATCGTTGGAAAAACGGGCGGAATTTTCCAACCATTGGAAACTTTTTTTCCAATCATTGGAAAATCCGCCTTTTGCCGTCGAGCTACCAGATTGTGCAAAACCCGGGCGGCAAGGGCGGGGGGGGCGAAGGTTGCGAAATGGCAATGGGGCGGCCATGGGGCGGTGAGGTTCGGGGGGGAGGATGGGGGCGTCATGAATGGGTTGAATCGATCGATAGGCGCCGCGGTGGGGTGTTAGGATGGATGCGCATTTTTTCATACGGAGGCCGCGGAGCGCGGGGGTGGTTTCGCTGGTGCTGGTGCTGGCGGGGGCGATGTCGCTCAAACGGCTGCCGGTGGCGGAGTACCCGGACGTGGCGCCGCCCATGGTATGGGCCATGGCGTCGTATCCGGGCGCGACGGCCAAGACGGTCGCCGACACGGTCGCCGCACCCATCGAGGAGCAGATCAACAATCTCGACGGGCTGCTCTATTTTTCCGGGGAGTGCTCGAACGACGGGGGGTACTCGCTGAGCGCGACGTTCCGCCACGGCACGGACGCGGACATGGCGCTCGTCAACGTGAACAATGCGCTCAAGCTGGTGGAGTCGTCGCTGCCCCAGGCGGTGGCCCGCGGGGGGCTGGCGGCGGAGAAGCGCTCTCCCGGGATGCTCGGGGTGATCGCGGTGCGCTCGCCCTCGATGTCGGACCTGGAGCTCTCGAACTGGGCGGACCGGCACGTGATCGACGAGCTGCGCCGCGTGGAGGGCGTGGGCAAGGTCTCGAACGAGATGGCCGCGGACTGGGCGATGCGGGTGTGGCTGGACCCGGAACGGATGGCGGCGCTGGGGGTCTCGCCGGCGGACGTGCGCGCGGCGATCGAGTCGCAGAACGAGGAGGCGGCGGCGGGCAGCGTGGGGACGGAGTACGCGGACGGGGAGATGACGTTCAAGATCGCCGCGAAGGGGCGGCTCGCGACGCGCGGGGAGTTCGAGGGGATCGTGGTGCGCGCGGGGGACGACCCGGTGCGGCGGGTGCGGCTCGGCGACGTGGCGCGCGTGGAGCTGGGGGCGCAGGCGTACCAGGGGACGAGCCGCTTCCAGGGGGACGGGGCGGTTGCGGTTTCGGTGTACAAGGCCACGGGCGCGAATTCGCTCAAGGTGATGGAGGCGGTCAAGCGCCGGATGGGGGAGATCGAGGCGCTGATGCCGGAGGGGATGCGCTGGGACATGGCGTACGATTCGACGACGTTCGTGGGGGCCTCGATGCGGGAGATCGCGTGGACGATTTTGCTGACGTTTTTGCTGGTGGTGGGGATCACGTGGCTGTTCCTGGGGAGCTGGAGGGCGACGCTGATCCCGGCGCTGGCGATACCGGTCTCGCTGGTGGGAACGTTCGCGTTCCTGGACGCGTTCGGGATGTCGGTGAACACGCTGACGATGTTCGGGTTCGTGCTGGTGATCGGGTCGGTGGTGGACAACGCGATCTGCGTGACGGAGTCGTGCGTGCGCCTGCTCGCCGAGGGCCGCTCCCCCGCGGAGGCCGCGGCGGGCACGATGCGCGAGCTCTCGGGGGCGCTGGTGGCGGCGACGCTGGTGGTGCTGGCGGTGTACGCGCCGATGGCCTTCGCGGGCGGCATGGTCGGCACGATCTACCTCCAGTTCGCCGCCACGATGGGCGTCGCGCTGGTCCTCTCGACGGTATGCGCGCTGACCCTCTCGCCCGCGCTCGCCGCGAACGTCCTGCGCCCCCCGCGGCAGCGTCCCCGCGAACGGCTCCTCACCGCCGTGCGCCGCGCCTACTCGCGGGCGGCCGGCTTCCTCGCGCGCCGCGCCGCGCTGGCGCTGCTGCTGCTGGCGGCGCTCGCCGCGGGGGCGTGGGGGGCGTTCCGGGCGCTGCCGCGCGGGTTCCTGCCCGACGAGGACAAGGGGGAGCTGACGTGCTCCGTGACGCTCCCCTTCGGCACCGCGCGCGCCAAGACCGAGCGCGTCCTGCGGGAAGTCGCCGCCGCCGTCGCGGAAATCCCCGGCGTCGCCACGGTCCTCGAAACCGGCAGCCAGGACGAGCACTCCGGCGAGATCATGATCCAGCTCGACCCGTGGGAGGAGCGCCGCGCGCGGGGCATCTCGCTCGAAGACGTGCAGGTGCAAATACAAACCCTCGCCGACCGCTTCCCCGACGCCGAACTCGCGGCGATGGCCCCGCCGCCCATCGAGGACCTCGCCGAGACCGGCGGCGTGACCTTCGCCCTGCAGGCGCTCGACGGCCAAAACTTCGCCGAACTCGACGAAGCGGCCCTCCGGCTCGTGCGCGCCATCCGCGACAGCGGCCTGGCGACCTACGCCTCCTCCGCCTTCGACACGCGCACCCCGATGATCGACTTCCGTCTCGACCGCGACAAGGCGGAAGCCCTCGGCGTCCCCGTCGCCGACGTCTTCGGCGCGCTCGAAAGCCAGCTCGGCTCCGAATACGTCAACGACTTCAACATCGGGGCCAAGACCTGCCGCGTCGTCGTGCAGGCCGACCGCGCGTTCCGGGGCACCGTCCGCGACCTCGACCGCCTCTCCGTCGTCTCGCGCGACGGCGCGCAGGTGCCGCTGTCCGCCATCGGCACGTTCGGCTGGACGCTCGGCTCGCAGCGCGTCGAGCGGTTCAACCTCTTCACGGCGGCGGCCATCTCGTGCGACACCGCGCCCGGCGTCTCCAACGCCCGGCTGATGCAGGAAATCGAGCGCCTCAAGGCCGCCGAACTCGGCCGCGGCTACGGCATCGCCTGGACCGGCCTCTCCTACCAGGAGCGCGCCAACGAAGGTACCATCGGACCCCTCTTCGCCCTCTCCCTGCTGATGGCGTACCTCTTCCTCGTCGCCCAGTACGAATCCTGGACCCTGCCCGTCTCCGTGGTCCTCTCCGTGGTGGCGGCGGTGGCGGGGGGACTGCTGGCGCTGCTGCTCGGCGGCGGCATGTTCGACATCTACGCCCAGCTCGGCCTGCTGATGCTCGTGGGCCTCTCCGCCAAGACCTCGATCCTGATGGTCGAATGCGCGCACGTCCGCCACCGCAGCGGCGTCTCCCCGTACCGCGCCGCGATGGCGGGCCTGCGCCTGCGATTCCGGGCCGTGATGATGACGGCCCTCTCCTTCGTCATCGGCGTCCTGCCGCTGCTCGTCGCGACGGGACCCGGCGCGGGGGCGCGGCGCGCGATCGGCGTCGTGACCTTCTGGGGGATGCTGGCGGCGACGGTGGTCGGCGTCATCCTCGTCCCGCCCCTCTACGTCGCCACCACCCGCCGCGCCCGCCGCCCCGCCGCCGAAAGGAGGTCCGCATGAGCCGCCGCCCCCGCCGACCCCTCCACCTCCTCCCCGCCCTCGCCGCCGCCCTCCTCGCCGCCGGGTGCCTCGCCCTCGGGCCCGACTTCGAGCCGCCCGCCTGGGACGGCCCCGAAGCCTGGACCGCCGCCCCCGGCGCCCCGCCTCCGTCCCCGCTCCCCGACGGCGCCCCCTGGTGGAGCGTATTCGGCGACACCGCCCTCGACGCCCTCGAAGAAGCCCTCCTCGCGCAAAGCCCCACCCTCGCCGCCTCCGTCGCCCGCCTCGACGCCGCCTCCGCCCAGCTCGGCATCGCCCGCGCCGACGGGTGGCCCGCCGCAAACCTCTCCGCCACCTCCCGCCGCGGAAAACAAACCCTGTCCGACGAATCCGGCGACTCCGCCTCCGGCACCGCCTGGCTGCACACCGCCAACCTCGACCTCCGCTGGGAAATCGACTTCTGGGGCCGCGTACGCCGCGGCAACGAAGCCGCCGCCGCCGAACTCTCCGCCGCCGCCCGCGACATCCAGGCGGCCCGCATCCTGCTCTCCTCGCAGGTGGCGGCGGACTACATCGCCCTCCGCACCCTGCAGGCCCGCCTCGACTGCGCCCTCCGCAACCGGGACCTCCAAACCTCCACCCTCGCCCTCGTGCGCTCCCGCCACGACGCCGGGCTCGACGGCGAACTCGAGCTCCGCCAGGCCGAAATGAACCTCGCCGCCACCCGCGGCGACATTCCCCTCCTGCAAAGCCAGATCGACGCCACCCTCCACGCCCTCTGCGCCCTCGTCGGCGACTGGCCCGGCGCCCGCGACGCCCTCCGCGCGCCCGCCCCCGTACCCTCCGCCGACCCCGCCGCCCTGCCCGCCACCCTCCCCGCCGACCTGATGCGCAACCGCCCCGACATCGCGGCCGCCATCGACCGCTTCCATGCCGAGAGCGCGCGCATCGGCGCGGCCAAGGCCGACCTGTTCCCCAAAGTCACCATCGACGGCACCTTCGGCGTCAGCGCCGCCCGCGCCGCCGGACTCTTCGAAGGCGAAGCCCGCACCTGGGGCATCGGCCCCTCCATCGAGTGGCCCGTATTCACCGCCGACCGCCTCCTCTGCACCCTGCGCGCCCAGCAAGCCGCCGCCCGCGCGGCCGAAGCCGACCTCCGGCAAGCCATCCTCGACGCCGCCGCCGAATGCGAAACCGCCCTCTCCGCCCACCGCGCCGCCCTGTCCGCCCTCGACGCCCACCGCGCCGCGGCGGCGGCCGCCGCCCGTTCCGCCGAGCTGGCCGGGACCCAGTACCGCCACGGCCTCGTCCCCTTCCGCGACGTCCTCGACATGCAGACCCGCCTGTCCGAGCACCAGGACGCCCTCGCCCAGGCCACCGGCGCCGCCTCCGCCACCCTCGTCGACCTCTGGAAAGCCTTCGGCGCCCCCGTCCCCTGACCGCCCCGCCCCGACGTACCGGGAAGCTCCACACTCCTGCCACGGACTTCCCCCCGCCGGGGCGCGGGCGGCTTTTTCCCTCCCCCGATTCCGCACAATCCGGCCGCCCGCAGGCACCCCGCGGATTTTCCAATGATTGGAAAAAAAGTTTCCAATGGTTGGAAAAAACGCCCCGATTTTTCCAATGATTGGAAAAATTTTTCGGCAGTTTTCCAATGATTGGAAAAAATTTTCCGCCCGCGCGGGGCAACGTCCGCACAGGCATCGCGCCCTTTCCCCGAGACGATTGTTGACTTATGTCGAAAACGCGCATACGATGCGATTCGACAAATGCCGGAAACGGAGACCGCATGCCCAGACCCACCAGATGCCGCAGAATCGAGCGGATGCCGCGCTACCGCAGCTTTTCGCCCGACGACGCGCCATCCGCCAGGAGCGTGCAGATGACGGTGGACGAGTTCGAGACCCTGCGCCTCCTGGACGACGAAGGCCTCACGCAGGAAGCCTGCGCGGCCCGGATGAACGTCGCCCGTACCACCGTCACGGCGATCTACGACAGTGCGAGGCGGAAAATCGCGAAGTCCCTCGTCCGTGGCCACCGCTTGCTGATCGCGGGCGGATGCTGCGAATTCGCGCCCGTCCAACTGCACCAGGAGATCACGGAGAAAGGAAAAAAAGCAATGAGAATCGCAGTCGCATACGAAAACGGCGGGGTGTTCCAGCATTTCGGGCACACCGCGCAGTTCAAACTCTACGACGCCGAGAATGGCGCCATCGTGGCCGAACAGATCGTCGACGCCGAGGGCGGCGGCCATGGCGCGCTGGCCGGTTTCCTGCAAGCGGCCAAGGTGGACGCCTTGATCTGCGGCGGCATCGGGATGGGTGCCCGCATGGCGCTGGCCGAAGCGGGCATCCGACTCCATGCCGGCGTCCAGGGCTCCGCCGATGCCGCGGCGCGGGCCCTCGTCGCCGGGACCCTGGAATACGCCCCGGAGGCCCATTGCGACCACCACGGCCACCACCACGACGGCGAATGCTCCCACGACCACTGCGCCGACCACCACTGCCACGGGAATTGAAGGGCGCCGTCCTCCCACTTGTCACTCGTCACTGCGGGGGCCATTCCCTGGCGAGGATGGCGTATTGGAGGGTGTTTTCGTAGAGGGGGGTGCCGTAGGAGACGTTCGGTCTGGATGCGCGGGGCGGCGGGGTTCATGGCGGGGGGACGGGCAGGTAGATGCCGAAGCGGGTGCCGCGGCCGGGCGCGGAGTCGCAGTCGATGGTGCCGCCGGCGGAGCGGACGAGCGCTTGCACGAGCGCCAGGCCCAGGCCGTTGCCGGGCAGGGTGCGGCTGGTGTCGGCCCGCCAGAAGCGGCGGTAGATGTGGGGGAGGTCGGCGGGGGCGATGCCGCGGCCGGTATCGGCGACCTCCAGCCGGACGCCGCCGTCGGCGGGGGCCAGGGCGAGGCCGATGGTGCCGCCGTCGGGCGTGAATTTGATGGCGTTGTCCAGCAGATTGCCCACGATCCGCTGGAGACGGTCGCGGTGGGCGGGAATCCGGAGGGGCGCGGACGGCAGGTCGAGGTCGAGGCGGAGGCGGCGGTCTTCGAGCAGCGCGGAGTAGAGGTCGGCGGTCTCCTGCAGGAAGGCCCGCAGGTCGATGGGCTCGGGCGGGGTCCCGTCGAGGCGGCAGCCGGCGCGGGAGATGTCCAGCAGCGTGTTGACGAGGTCCAGCATGTCCGCGGTCTGCTCGCAGACGAGGTCCGGCAGGGGCTCGGGCAGAGCACCCCCCATGGCGGAGAGTTCGGCGGCGGCACGCAGGCGCGTCAGCGGCGTGCGCAGGTCGTGGGCGATGTCGTCGGTGAGGGTCTTGAGCTCCCCGAGGGTCCGTTCGTTGCGGTCGCACATGGTGTTGAAGGCGTCTTCGAGCAGGGCGATCTCGCGGCTTTCGCGGGTGGGGACGACCCGCGCGGACCACTCGCCGGACCGGATGCGCGCGGCGGCGTCGGAGACGTTGCCCAGCGAGCGCACGAAGCGCCGCGCCAGCCAGTCGGCCGATAGCCCCCCCAGCAGCAGGGCGAGCAGGAAGGCCCCCACCATGATCCCCGCGACGCGCACGAGGATGCGCCGTTCGTCGGAGACGTCGAGGGTGACGCGGAGGCGCGCGCCGCCCTCCAGCGGCGTTTCGCGGATGCGCAGGACGGGGCGCGTCCGGCGCGCGGAGGGGCCGTCGAGGTCGCCGGCGCGCAGGAGGGGCGAGCCGTCGGGGGCGGCCAGCAGGAGGGAGACGTCGGCGCCGTAGAAGCCGAGGGTTTCGCGGAAGGCGTCCGACATGGCGGCGGGGTCGCCGCCGATACGGGCGTGGGCGGCGGCGAGGGGGGCGGAGATGTCGTCGAGGACGGCGTTCCAGTCCTCCCACAGGATCGACCACGAGAGGAATACCACCAGCCCCCCCGCAAGCAGGAACAGCAGGGCGCCCGCCGCCAGGGACACCGCGACGATGCGGCGGCGGAGCGGGGGGAGGCGGTCAGCCGAGGACATAGCCGAATCCGCGGACGGTGCGCAGGAGCTTGCGGGCGTAGGGGCGGTCGATCTTCTCGCGCAGGTGGCAGACGCGCGATTCGACGACATTGGTGTGCGGGTCGAAATGGCAGTCCCACACGCGGTCGAGGATCGTGTTGCGCGAGACGATGCGCCCGCGGTTGCGCATGAGGTATTCGAGCAGCTGGTATTCGAGCGGCTGGAGGGCGATCGGCCCGCCCGCCCGCGAAACGCGGTGGGTCACGAGGTCCATCTCCAGGTCCTCCACGCGCAGGACGCTGGACTCCGCGGCGTTCCCCGCGCGGCGGAGCAGGGCCTGCACGCGGGCGACGAGTTCGGCGACCGAGAAGGGCTTGGCGAGGTAATCGTCGCCGCCCGCCTCCAGGCCGCGGATTTTCGCATCGACGCTCCCGCGCGCGGAGAGCACGATGACCGGCAGCGTCCGCCCCGCCGCGCGCAGCCGCCGGATGACTTCCAGCCCGTCGAGGCGCGGCAGCATGATGTCCACGACCGCGGCGTCGTGCGGACCGTGGAGGGCGGCGAGCAGGCCGGATTCGCCGTCGGCGGCGCGTTCGGTCGCGTAGCCGGCCTGTTTGAAGGCCCCGGCCACGAACTCGGCGGTCGCGGCATCGTCTTCGATGATGAGGATGTTCATGTCCCCGCGATTGTAGCAAGCCGGACGGAGGGCCAGCCACCCCGAAAAGATTGCCATTTCGCCATGTTCGCCCTCCCCCCCGTCTCCCGGCCATCCGTGTCCCCGTAGCGGCATCCGGGACATTCTTGCAGGTTCCCGCCTTCCGCTCTCCTCCCACGGCTCTCCCGCAACCCTTGGTTCCTTTGTCCATTGTGGCTAAAACAAGAGACGGCTTTCTTGGTTTTCAATGTAGACATCCCTCCCACACTCCAGCCGCTCCTTTGCCAATGAGTGAAAACAGTTTTCAGCTCCGCTTTTTGAACCCCAAAAGGCCAATAAACCACGTGGATGGCGACTGGGAGCGCGGGAGTCTCGCCCGCAACTCTTCCGAAACCCCAGAAGCCCGGCCCTCGTTTGCGTGTTTTCGATTGGAAGGCTTGAACTTTTATGATTCGCGGGTTGACTGTTTTACGATTTGCATGCATATCACCATCCGTCCCCCGGACGTGAAGCGGGGCATGGGTGCCTTCCGCGCCGCCGCCCGCGAACGCGCCGGCTTGGGGGCCGTCGTGTTTCTCGGCGACACCTTCGGAGCCTTGGACCCCGACACGGCCCTCATCCCCGTATCCGCCTTGTGATCCGCCGCGGACGCGTCCGCCCCCCTTCAAGGCCGCCGCCCCCTCGGCCAGCAAATGTGACCGCGTGCATCCCGCCCGTTTCCCCTTCCACTCCTCCCGCCCACCATCCGCAAAGGCGCGGCAAGATGCCGCACCCCCGGAAGCGGCGCCGGACCTACTGAACAACCATCGCTCAACTTCCGGAGGTGCGGCTTCCAGCCGCGCCCCGACGGATGGGAAGCGGGAGGCAAGCGTCTGTCCTGTCAAAGCGCATACGCCCCCCCCCGCTTTCCCATCCACTCTCCGCCCGCAGGGCAGCCCCGCAAACTCGTCTCTCGTCTCTCGTCTCTCGTCTCAACATCGAAACCGCTTCGCGGCCATGGAAAAGCGGGAGGGAAACGGACGTTTGGTCGGGGACCGCGGGCGTCCCGCCCGCGGGCTTCCGGAAATCGGAAAACAAGTGAAAACACCAATGTTTTCTGTAATCTCACATCCAGCCACGCGCTTGGAAGCCGCATCTCCCAGGGCGGCTTCAGAAATAGTGCGGCCGCACAAGGAGGGAGAAAAAGAAACTCCGATTGGTCCGATTTTTTATCGGACCAACCGGAGTTCTCCTGTCTGGAAACGGCTACGCTATTTCTCAAGCCGCCCCTCGTTCAGTCTCCCTCCTCCTCTTCCTTCTCCCCGACATACCACTTTCCCCTTTTCCGGTGCAGGGCAAGGGACTGGATGCTGATGGTGTGCTTGTGGTCCATGACGCCGTATTTGACTTCGGCGACATCCCCGTCCAGGGAGGTCACGGCGGATTCCACGATGGATTCGTTGTTCATCCGGATGGCCCGGCTCGCGTCCTCGACGACCCGCGTCAAGTACCGCATGGCATGGGCGTCCGACGTGTCGGTGCCGGTCATCCGGGCCACCGTGTCCACATCCCCCACGGCCAGGGCATTGAGGTAGGCATCGGCCACTTCGAGCGGATCCGATTGGTCCGCGGAGGACATCAGCGCCCCCGTCACCAGGAGAAGCAGCAGGCCCCAGACGAGGACGGGCGCAAACCGTTTCACGCGCTCCCCCGGCGCCTTGTCCGTCCGGAGGACGCGGCAGACCATGTAGACGGGCGGCAGGAACACCGCCAGCCCCCACCACCAGCGCGGCACCCCGTATCCGGCCTTCTTCAGCGCCCTGATGTCCAGGCCGCCGCACAGGGCCAGGATGGCAAAGCCGCAGACCTTCACCGCCGTGTCGCCGACTTCGGCGCACGACAGCGCGAATACGGCCAGCAGCTGGAAGACCGCCAGCCCCCACAGCCAGAATTTGCCGGCCTTGGCCTTGGCGTCCGGGACGCCCGTTTCCGTGTTTCCGTTCTCGTTCATGTCTTTCTCCTTTTGTTGTTGTTTTCCGGCGCGCCAAGCCACGAGGGCGCGCCTGTTCCGGGCGCGGCACGCCACGCCCTCTATCCGTACTATCCGGTCCCCGGCGCCCGAATCTCACTCCCCCCGGAAAATTTCCGGGACGGGAAGGAAAGCATCCTTGCGGCCATCCCGCCAACCCGACGGACGAGCGACGGGGGGCAAGATGCGGTGCGTCCTGTTGGCGGAACCGTGCGGGAGGGAAGAAAAAGACAAACGAGGACAAGACCGCGGGAGGGATGCGGAAGGGAAGAACTCACGCAGAGACGCAGAGAGGCAGAGATGCGGAGGAATTTGAGGACTTTTGCACAAAAGGAGTTGCCAGGCGAAGAACTTTTGTTTTCGTTCGTGCAACGCCGGGTAGGGCGGCGAGTCCCCTCGCCGCCGGAAACCGGAACGTGCAAGCGAATGTCATGGGTGATGCGGATGCAATTCAGCCGGAACTTGGAGAAACATGCGTCCGCACATTTCCGGCGCCGTCCTTCAGTATGACGGACACCGGCGGGCAGGGACTGCCCGCCCTACCATCCTTGCACATGGGAAATCGCAAGGTTTTCACCTGCCAACTCCAAAGGACAAAAAGGGCGGCTGGAGAGCGGGAGGAAGGCCAACATTGAAAACCATGAAAACCGCTTCGCGGACATGGAAAGAGGGAGGGGAAGCGGATGTGCAGTCGGGGCGCGGGCGTCCCGCCCGCGAGGCTTCCGAAACGCGGAAAACAAGCAAAACGCAAATGTTTCCAATCATTGGAAAACAATGGCATATTTTCCAACCATTGGAAAAAAAGTTTCCAACCATTGGAAAACTTCCGGGCGGGCCGGGGTTGCGGCTGAAAAAACGCGCGGCGCGGATTGCTCCGCGCCGCGTGTGTTTCCCGGTAGGGGGGATGGGGAGGGTTATTCCTCGTCCTTCTTGCCGGAGCCGGGGGACCAGACGTCGGCACCGCCGAGGGCGGCGTCGAAGGCGCCCGCCAGGTCGACGAGGTCTTCGCCGGGGCGGAGGCCTTCGAGCATGGAGTCGTCCACTTCGAACTGTTCGTCCGGAAGCTGCGCAGCCTTGATGGAAAGGCCGATGCGGCGGTCGATCGGGTCGATCTTGATCACGCGCGCTTCGACTTCCTGGCCGGGCTGGAGGACGTCGCGGATCTTCGCGACGTGGTCGTCGCTGATCTGCGAGATGTGCACCAGGCCGTCCACGCCTTCTTCGAGTTCGACGAACGCGCCGAAGCTCGCCAGCTTGGAGACCTTGCCCTTGATGAGCTGCCCGATGTGGTAGCGGTTGGAGATGCCGGACCACGGGTCTTCCTGCGCCTGCTTGAGGCCAAGGGAGATGCGCTGGTTCTCGGGGGAGACTTCCAGGACCATGGCTTCGACTTCCTGCCCCTTCTTGAGGACTTCGGAGGGGTGGTTGATCTTGCGGGCCCAGGACATGTCGGAAACGTGGATCATGCCGTCCACGCCTTCTTCCAGCTCGACGAAGGCGCCGTAGTTGGTGAAGTTGCGGACCTTGCCCTTGACGCGCGAGCCCAGCGGGTACTTGCTGACCACGTCGTCCCACGGATTGGCCTCGGTCTGGCGGATGCCCAGGGAGATCTTCTGCTCTTCCTTGTTGACGTTGAGGACGACGGCGTCCACTTCGTCGCCTTCCTTGAGGACGTCGGAGGCGCGGGCGACGCGCTTGGTCCAGGAAATCTCGGAAACGTGGACGAGGCCTTCGACGCCGTCTTCGAGCTGGACGAACGCGCCGTAGGGGACGAGGTTGACGACTTTGCCGTGGACGCGGGTTCCCTTGGGGTACTTGAGCTCGATCTCTTCCCACGGATTCTGCTGCTTCTGCTTGAGGCCGAGGGAGATGCGCTCCTTCTCCTGGTTGACGTCGAGGACGACCACCTCGAGTTCCTGGCCGACGTGCACGACTTCGCTGGGGTGGTTGATGCGGCCCCAGGACATGTCGGTGATGTGCAGCAGGCCGTCCATGCCGTTGAGGTCGACGAACGCGCCGAAGTCGGTGATGTTCTTGACGACGCCGGTGCGGGTCTGGCCGGGCTGGATCTCGGCGAGGAGTTTCTTCTTCTGCTCGCGGCGCTGCTCTTCGATGAGGTCGCGGCGGGAGAGGACGATGTTGCGGCGTTCCTTGTTGATCTTGATGACCTTGCACTCGAGGGACTGCCCGAGGAAGTCGTCGAGGTTGCGCACGGGGATGACGTCGATCTGGGAGCCGGGCAGGAAGGCGTCGACGCCGACGTCGACGAGCAGGCCGCCCTTGACCTTGCCCTTGACGAGGCCGGTGACGATGGCGCCTTCTTCGCAGGAGGTGAGGACGCGGTCCCAGTTGCGCTGCTGTTCGGCGCGGGTCTTGCTGAGGACGACCATGCCGTTTTCGTCTTCGAGACGCAGGAGCATGACGTCGACTTCGTCGCCGACCTGGACGGCGGAGATGTCTTCGAATTCGGTTGCGGGCAGGAGGCCTTCGGACTTGTAGCCGATGTTGACGAGGACTTCCTGGGGACGGATTTCCACCACGGTTCCCTTTACGATGCCGCCTTCGACGAAATCGAGGAGGGTGGATTCATACATGGCCATCATCTTGGCGCGCTCGGCATCCATTTCGACGGCGGGTTTTTTCTTTTTAGCCATACTTGACTCTTGGGGGAGGTTAGATGACCCGGGTTTTCCTATGTGACCAGGTTTGCGGCAGAAAACCCACTGAAGCGCCTGCAAACACACGGTCCGTGCGCCGGGATGGCCCCTGAAGGCGGCACGAACGCGGGACAATAAAGCGGAAAACGCCTGCAAAGGCAAGCGGAAAGTGGAAGCCGGCGCGCGGGCGCAGCGCCGCCTCCGCACCCGACCGGCTCCGGTCCAGAACCCATCCATCCGCCAGCCGGCGGCGGGGCGCCGTCGCCCCCCACGGGGGAGGACGGTGGGGCGAGCTCTCCGAGCGAGCCGATTCAGCCATTGCCGTTCGGTCGGCTCGCACGGACCGCTCTCCAGACGTTCCTTTCACGGCCCCCCTTCTCCCGATCCGTGCGGGACGCGCGTCCGCGCCCCCGCAACGGCTCCCCCTCCCCGCCCCCCCCGGTGCGTCCCATTTGCGATATCAAGGAAAACATCCGGATTCTGCCCGCATTTTCCCCATTCCAAACCCCATGAACATTCTTCCCGGAGCAGGACCGTTTTGTCTCGTTGGATGCAAGGTCCCGAAGCGCCCTCGGCCGCGTTCCCCGGGGCGCCTGCGCCCGCCCGGGACCATTCCATCCACCCCCCGACGGCGGAGGCGCCGTCGCGCCCCCATCCCGTGCCGCCCCGATTCCGCAAGCCGCCCGGGAACCGATCCGGGGTCTGCGGTCCGCCCCCCGCTGCATTCCTCCCCCCCCCCGCGGACACGGTGCGGCTTTTTTCTTGAAATGCGGCCCCTCTCCCCGCATACTGGCGGATATTTCACGAAAGGGAAAAACGAATGAACGGCAAGAAGGCACTGGCATGGGCGGCATTGGGTCTGGCGATGGCGATGGGCATCGGCTCGGGTTGCGTGGACAACCGTCCGCGCTTCAACGCGCGGCTCCTGGGCGAAGGCGGCGAGGAACCGGCCTTCTTCAGCGACGACGAAAGCGTCTCCCAGGTGCTCGCCACCAAGGAACTGCTCAAGCTCCAGTCCCAGGAATACCAGGTCGGCCCCGACGACGTCCTCGACGTCAGCGTCTTCGAATGGGAAACCAACGACCAGACGAAGACCCTCCAGTTCCGCGTGTCCGAAACCGGCATCATCGCCCTCCCGATGGTCGGCGCGCTGAATGTTGCCGGCATGTCGGTCCAGGAAATCCAGGCGGCCATCGAAACCGCCCTCAAGGAAGGCGGCGTCCTCCAGAATCCGCGCGTCGGCGTCTGGGTCAGCGAGTTCCGCAGCCGCCAGATCTCGGTCATCGGCTCGGTCCACCAGCCCGGTTCCTACGCGATCCACCAGAACGTCTCCACCCTCCTCGACATGATTTCCCTCGCGGGCGGCCCCCTCGACAACGCGGGCAGCATCGCCTACGTCATCCGCAATTCCGGCAAGGGCAAGACCCCCGAGCGCATCAAGATCGACCTCGACGAACTGCTCCAGCGCGGCCAGAGCGACCTGAACCCGGTGCTCGGCGCCGGCGACGTGGTGTTCGTGCCGAAGGCCCCGCTGATCTACGTCTACGGCTCCGTCCGCCAGGCCGGCGCCTTCACCTTCCGCAAGCAGCTGCGCGTGCTCGAATCCATCGCGCTGGCCGGCGGTTTCACCGACATGGCGAGCGCCACCGACGTCACGCTCATCCGCCGCCTCGAAAACGGCGGCGAGCGCGCCTACACCATCGACGTGACCCGCATCGAAGCCGGGAAGGACCCGAACATCTTCATGCGCGACGGCGACGTCCTGCGCGTCCACGATTCCCCGCCGAAGCGCCTGTGGGACGAAATCACCACCCTCGTCCGCGGCCTCTTCAGCTTCTCCTACAGGCTCAATCCCTGACGCCTCCTCCCCTGCCCCGCCGTCCCGCCGGTCCCTCCCGCGGGCGGCGGGGCCGTTCCTCCCCACCCCACCGAAAGGAAACCGCAAAGATGAACCCGCCCTCGTTTGACGACCAGGAAGCCACTCTCCAGCCCGAAACCGCCCAGAACGAACTCCACCTGATGGACTATCTGGCCGTCGTCCTCCAGCGCTGGCCGATCGCCCTCGGCATTTTCATCCTCGTTGCGGTCCTCACCGTCCTCTACACCTGGACCCGCACCCCCCGCTACACCGCCACCAGCCGCCTCCTCCTCGAAAGCCGCGGCGTCAACCTCACCGCCATGCGCGATGCCTACGACCAGGGCCGCCTCGCCCAGGACGACATCATGCAGACGCACATCCAGCTGCTCACCTCTCCCCGCGTCATGGAAGCCGTCCTCCAGTCCGGCATCCTTTCCAAGGCCCCCGATTTCCTCGAATCCAGGAACCCCGTCCAGAAACTCGCCAAGATGGTCAAGGCCTCCCCCGCCAAGGCCGGCTACGTCCTCGACGTCAGCGTCGAACACGAAGACCCCGAACTGGCCGCCCAGATCGTCAACTCCGTCGTCGAGTCCTATCTCGCGCGCAACCGCGAACGCCGCCTGAACATTTCCGACGGCGGCATCGTCGAACTGCGCAAGAAGGCCGAGGAAATGCGCACACGCCTCGCCGAACAGTCCACCATCCTCCAGTCCTTCATGGAATCCAACCGCATGGTCTCCTTCGAGGACGCGCAGAACATCGTCGTGGACCGCCTCAAGGGCCTCAACAAGAACCTCATGGCCGCGGAACCGGTCCGCATGCAGGCCGAATCCCGCTATCTCACCGCCCGGAAGGTGCTCGAAGAGAGCGCCGGGGGATCGGCGGCCGTCGCCCTCGAATCCATCCCCGGCGTCCAGGAAAGCCCCCGCATCAACTCCATCAAGGCCGAACTCACCCGCCTCCAGCAGCAGTATTCCGACATCCGCGACCGCTTCGGCAAGGAACACCAGCAGATCAAGAGCCTGACCTCCCAGATCGACGCGCTGAACACCCAGCTCGTCCTCGAAGCCCAGGGCATCGTCGCCGGCCTCAAGGGCAAGTACGAACAGGCCCTCGCCGAGGAAACCATGCTCCGCGAGGAACTCGAGCGCCAGGAGGCCGAAGTCCTCCGCTTCAACGACCTCTCCTCCCGCTACAACCTCCTCAAGCAGTCCCGCGACTCCCTCCAGACGACCTACAACGCCATCATCCAGCGCATCGACGAACTCGACGTCAACCAGCTCTCCGGGCAGGGCGACAACATCACGGTCGAATCCTGGGCCGAAGTGCCGCAGGTCCCCTCCTGGCCCTCCAAGAAGAAGATGCTCCTCCTCGGCTTCTTCTTCGGTGCCCTCCTCGCCATCGGCTTCTGCTTCTTCCTCGACTACATGGACACCACCATCAAGACCGAATCCGACGTCCGCACCTACATCGGCCAGGCCATCCTCGGCGGCATCCCCTCCGCCGAAGACGAGAGCGGCGACGAATCCGGCAACTACGACCTCTATTCCGTGGAGAACCCGCGCAGCAACTTCGCCGAGGCCTTCCGGACCATCCGCACCGCCCTCGCCTTCACCTCCGCCGACTCCGCCCTCCGCGCCCTCGCCGTCACCAGCGTCTTCCCCTCCGAAGGCAAATCCCTCATCGCCATCAACCTCGCCATCGCCTACGCCAACGTCGGCAAGCGGACGCTCATCATCGACACCGACATGCGCAAGCCCCGCCTCCAGCACGTGTTCCCCGGAGGCGAAAAGCAGGGCATCGCCGACCTCCTCGCGGGCGACAGCCGGCTCGATCCGGCCTCGCTCGTCCATCCCACCTCCGTGGAAAACCTCTTCTACCTCCCGGCGGGCACCATCCCCCCGAACCCCGTCGAACTCCTGGATTCCTCCCGTTTCGACGCCCTCCTCGCCCGGCTCAAATCCGAATTCGAGATGGTCATCCTCGACGCCCCGCCGTCCCTCAACATGGCCGACGCCATGATTCTCGGCAAGCGCACCGACGGCATCCTCCTCGTCGCCCGCGCCTTCTCCACCAACAAGTTCGCCGCGCGCCAGGTCGCCCAGAAGTTCCAGGCCGCCCGCGTCCGCGTCCTCGGCGTCCTCCTCAACAACGTCGATGCCCCCAGCGAAGGCTACTACTCCTACTATTCCCACTACTCCTACTACAAGTACTACCAGTACGGCGAAACGCCCAAGCGGAAGGAAGGCCTGTTCTCCAAGCTGCTCGGCGGTTCTTCGTCCAAGGCCAAGTCGAAATCGAAATCCAAGGGCAAGTCCAAGTCCGCCCCCAAGGCCGACGCCTAGCCCCCGATCATGATCGACCTGCACAGCCACGTGCTGCCGGGGCTGGATGACGGTTCCCCGGACCTCGAATCCTCGCTCGCCATCTGCCGCATGGCGGCCGCCGACGGCATCACCGACATGGTGGCCACCCCCCACTACCGGAACGGGGTCGGCGTCCACGACGTCTCCGTGATTCCCCCCGGCGCCGACCGCCTCCGCGCCGCCCTCGCCGAAAACGGCATCCCCTTGGTCCTCCATGCCGCCGTCGAGATGCCCCTCCTCGAAAACTACCTCGAGCTCTACCGCGACGGCACCTGGCTGGCCTACGATTCCGCCCGCCGGTACATCCTCCTCGAATGCCCGCCGCTCCCCGTGAACGGCGCGCAAATCCTCTCCCGCATCGTGGAGGCCCTCCTCAAGGCCGGCGCCATCCCCGTCCTCGCGCATCCCGAACGACTCCCCTTCCTCGACCGCATCGAGGACGTCCTGCGGCTCCGCCGGCAGGGGGCCCTCCTCCAGATCACCGCCGGGGCCCTCGACATGCACTCCTCCTCCGGCCACCGCGCCCGCGAATGGCTGTCCCGCGGCCTCGTCGCCTGCGTCGCCACCGACACCCACGGCGTCGACCGGCGCCCCCCGCGCCTCTCCCCCGCCCGCGCCTTCCTCGCCTCGCACTACGGCCCCCTCCTCGCCGAAACCCTCACCGAAACCAATCCCCGCAAAATCCTCGCCGGCGAACCCGTCGATTGACATCCTCCCTCTCTCCGGCGGAATCCCGAAAACCCGAAACCCCGAACCTTCCGTCCGCCATGTCCGATTTCCCCGAATCCTCCCACGGCCACCGCCACCACTCCCATCACCACCACCATTCCCGCCATCACCACCACCTCCGCTCCCGCCACGTTCCCGCGTTCGCGTTCGCCTTCGCCGCGGCCCTGCTGACCGCCTGGTCCGTCATCCCCCTCGCCAGCGTCGGGTTCTTCGAAACCCGCATTCTCGCCATCGGGACCTGGCTCCTCGCCGCCGCCGCCGCATTCGTCCCGGCGCACCGCCACGATGCCACCCCGTCCTATTCCTCCCGCGCGGGCCTCTTCGTCGCCGGGGGCCTCCTTCTCTGGTGCATGTTCCAGCTGGTTCCCTCGTCCGCCGCATGGCTCCGGTCCTGGCACGGCGATCCGGAACTGTTCCGCCAGATTTCCGCCCACGCCGGCGGACGCCTCCGCATCGCCCTCTCCCCCCATGCCGCCTTCCACACGCTCCTGCACTGGAGCGGACTCTTCCTCCTCGCCGCCGCCGCCGCCCGGCTCCTCCGCAAGACCGCCGCCGCCCGCCTCCTGCTCGCCTCCTTCGTCGCCCTGACCGCCATCGAATGCATCTACGCCCTCTCGGCCCCCGTCGAAGGCGTCCTCCGGCTGCGCGGCACGTTCGCCAGTTCCGACGCCTTCGGCGGCCTCATGGCCATGACCCTCCCCCTTGCCGCCGCCCTCCTCCTCGACCGCCTCTCCGCCGTCCGCGCCAACGGCTTCGCCGCGAAGCGCCAGCTCCCGTTGATCCTTGCCGCCATCGCCGCCATCCTCCTGCTCGCCACCGGGGTCTTCTTCTCCGGCTCCCGCGGTGCCGCGGTCGCGGCGCTCGCCACCATCCCCTTCCTCCTCGTCTGGTGCGCCCGCGCCTACCCCGCGCGGCGGCGCCTGCTCGCCGGCATCCTGCTGGCCGTCCTCGCGCTCGTCCCCCTCTTCGCGTACAACGCACAGCGCCAGAACATATGGGACCGCACCTTCGGCGAGGACACGGGCTGGACCGACAACCTCGGCGGCCGCCGCGACATCTGGAAGGCCGCCTTCGCCCTCGTCCGCGCCTTCCCCTGGGGCACGGGCCCCGGCGGCACCGTCGCCGCCATGCCCATCTACCAGACCGCCGTGCACGGCCGCTACCGCCTCGACTACGCCCACAACGACACCCTCCAGTTCCTCGGCGACCTCGGCTGGCCCGGCGCCGTCCTCCTCCTCGCCGGCCTCGTCCTCCTCGCCCGGCGGGCCGTCCGCGCCTGCCGGAGCGCCCCCGGCGCCGGAGGCCACCCGGCTTCCGACTCCCCTCCCTGGCTCGCCCGCGGCGCCGCCCTGGCCCTCCTCGCCGCCCTCGTCCACTCGCAGGCCGAATTCAACCTCTCCGCCCGACCGCCCCTCCAGATGGTGTTCGTCCTTCTCGCCGGACTCCTCTGCGCCGCCCCCGAATCCCGCCACCACGACGCCCACGCTTCCGGCTCCTCCGGCTCCGCCCATTCCCCCCGCCGCTCCGCCGTGTTTCCCCGCATGGCCATATCCCTCGCCGCCGCGGCCGCCATCCTCCTCTCCTTCCGGGCCGCCGTGGCGTACCGCACGGCCCGTTCCGCCGCCCTGGCTCTCGGCCTCGAGTCCGCTGCCACCGATTCCCCCCTCCTGCTGCCGTCCCCGCGCACCCTGCCCATCCCCCCCGACGACCCCGCCCTCGCCCGTGCCGCCCGCCTCGATCCGTTCTCCCCCTTCGTCCGCACCGTCCTCGCCTCCCTCCCCACCGCCGCCCACGACGCCATCGTCCTCGATACCGCCCGCCGCCAGGCCGAAGCCGTCCGCGCCGCCGACCTCACCGACCCCGACGACCCCGACGAAGACACGCCCCCGGAGCCCGACCCGGCCACCATCGCCGCCATCGCCGCCGCCCTCCGTCTCGAAGAAGCGCAGGCCGTCCTCGCCGCCCTTCCCGCCGCCGACGCCGCCGTACGCCTCGCCCCCTGGAGCTCCCAGGCCATGACCGACCGCGCCTGGCTGCTCCTCCGCGCCACCGCCCTCCGCGCCGCCACTCCCGGACAGACCGCCCTGGCCCACGCCGACCTCGACCTCGCCGCCGCGTTGTATCCCTCCGACGCCTACAACCTCTCCGCCGTCTGCGCCGCCCTTTCCGCCGAAGAAAACCCCGGCAACCTCCCCCGCATCCTCTCGTACGCCGAGCGCGCCTTCACCCTCAACCCGGCCGCCGCCCTTTCCTCCATGGACCGCTGGTTGCGTACCGGAATTCCCCTCCTCCCCCTCGCGCAGCTCGACGGAATCCCCGTCCGTGCCCTCCGGAAACTCTACCAACGCGCCATCTCGTCCCCCTCCCCCGATGCCGCCGCCGAAGCCGACGCCATCCTCGCGCGCATCGAAACCCTCGTCCGCCCCGATGCCCCGCTCCCTCCCGCCGCCGCCCGCTGGACCCCCGCCCGGCTTCTCCGCTGGAACCGCAACCAGGCCCGCCACCGCCAGTGGGCCCTCCGCGAGCACCTCCGCCGCGACCTCCGCGCCGGCGACTGGGAGGCCGTGGCCGCCTCCGCCCCCGCGCGCGCCGAAGCCCGGGACCTCCGCTTCCGGGCCGATTTCGAAGCCCTGTCCGCCTCCCCCGTCATGCGCCGCCTGCGCCTGCGCGAATGGGCCGCCCGCAACGTCCTTCCCCGCACCGGCCGCATCGAATGGGCCCTTGCCGAATGCGCCGCCGGCAAGGACCCCGACCTCTACCGCGACATCTGGACCGAAGCCGCCGCCTCCGCTCCTCTGCCTCCCGACCAGGCCTCCCGGCTGCCGCCCGGCGTCCTCGCCGAATTCCCGGCCCTCGCATCCGGCACCGATTCCCCCGCGCCCCCCGCACCGGACAATCCCTCCTCCCTCTCCCTCCCCTACCTCGGCGAGCGCCTCTACCTCGACGGCATCGCCGCCACCCCCGACCCCGACCGCCCCGGCAGCAACCTCCTCTCCCTCGACTGGCGGTTCGCGGCCCCGCCCGTTCCCGCCGGACTCCGGATGTCCGTCCGCCTCCGCGATGCCGACCGCCGCATCGTCTACCGCAAATCCCGTACCTTCGAAAAAGCCTTCCCCGACTTCTACAAAGGCAACCCCTTCCCCGGCGCCCGCTTCACCGCCACCATCCCCCTGCCCCGCGCCACCGTCTGGACCCGGACCCTCGAAATCCGCCTTTACGACGGCAAAACCCGCATCCCCCAGGACGACCTCCAAGAGACCCTTTCCCTCTCCTACCCCGCCCTCCTCCCTCCCCCCGAACCCTGATTTACCCCATCCCCGCCCCCTCCCCTCCCCCCCGCCCCGCCCCACTCGCGATATCAAGGAAAACCACAAAGAAATCCCCGTATTTCCACCATGGTTTTCCCCATGAACATCCAAGCCCTTCTTCCCCCGATGCCGCCCCCGCCCCGCGCCGGAATCAGACGAGCGCCGCGAACACCGCGTCGCTGGTGAAAAACCCCGAAGCGGGCAGACGGATGCGCTCGCCCCCGCGCTCGCTCAGGAGCAGCCCGTCGGCCACGAGGCGCTCGATTTCGCTCCCGCGGAGCTCGACCCAATCGAACCCCGTGACGGCCCGGAACTCCTCCCGACCCCAGCCCGCGGTGCGGCGGAGTCCCATCACCAGGGTTTCGCACGCCTTCCGCCGCGGGGGGAGGGTCTCGCGGAACTCGACATGCCACTCGGGCAGGGATGCGGAATTGCCCCGCCGCTCCCCGTTCCAGTGCGAGTGCGCGGCCGGACCGAGTCCGATGTAGGCCCCGCCGGTCCAGTACAGGAGATTGTGGCGGCATTCGCATCCCGGCCGGGCGAAATTCGAGAGCTCGTACTGCCCGAACCCGGCCGCCGCCAGCCCCCGCCGGATCAGCTCGTACGCCCGCCGCTGGAGGGCGGGCGGGGCGGCGACAGCCCTCCCGCGGTCCTGCAGCGCGGCGAGCGGCGTCCCCGGCTCGACCTCCAGGCAGTAGGCGGAGAGATGGTCGGGCGCGAGGGCGACCGCGGCATCGATGTCGGCCCGCACCGTGTCGAGCGCGGCCCGCGCCGACGCTGCCGCCCACCCGTACATCAGGTCCAGCGACACCTGCGGAATCCCCGCCTCCCGCGCCATCGACACGGCATCGCGGATGTCTCCCGGCGAATGGATGCGCCCGAGCGCCGCCAGCGCTTCCGGCGAAAACGACTGCGCCCCGAGCGAAATCCGGGTCACCCCCGCCTCCCGCATCCGCCGCAGCTTGCCCGGCGACAGCGTGCCCGGATTGGCCTCGACCGTCCACTCCCGCAACCCTTCCCCGCCCCACCGCGACGCCACGGCCTCCAGCATCCGCGCGAACACCCCCTCCGGCAGCGACGTCGGCGTCCCCCCCCCGATGAACACCGTCGCCGGCGCGAACCCCTCCGGCACTGCTTCCGCCTCCCGCCGGATTCCCTCCCACCAGGACTCCGCCTCCCGCCCGTCCCCGCCGGCCGCCCGCGAGTAGAACGCACAATACGCGCACTTCCGCACGCAGAACGGGACATGGACATAGAGTCCGCCCGCCCGCGCCCCCCCCGATTCCCGTTCCGGCTGCTTGCGTTTCATGCCCCCGTTTCTGCCAGATGCCGCCCGGCCTTGTCAAACCCGACTGCCGCCCCTCCCCTTTTCCGCCCCGCCCCCGTCTTTTGAGAACACGGAAAACATTGAACATTTCCTCGATTCTGCCCCACCCTCCCCACCATGAACGCACCCCGCCGCCCGCCCCCCGTGAACCAAAATCTCCGCCCCCCCCGTTTTGGGGTTTGACAACCCCGCCCCGCGGCGGCATACTCCCCGCACAAACCACTAGTTGGAGGAAACCATGTCCAAGTTGTTGAAGCCGCTTGTCCTGATCGTCCTGATTGCCGCGATTGCCGCCCTGATCCTTCAGGTCGCCGTGCTCTTCCCGAAGCGCACGCTCATCAAGGAACGCACCCAGAAGCTCGAATCCGGCATCGCCCGCGTCGTCGCCACCCTCAAGGGTTCCCTCGACGAAGAGACGCAGAAGAGCATCACCTTCAACGTCAACCGCCTCAAGATCGACGACAAGGCCAACCTCCCGCAGATCGACGGCGAAATGAACAAGGCCAACAGCGCCGCCGCCGCCGTCCTCCAGGGCTGGGAAGACACCAAGACCGACCTCGAGAACACCCGCCAGGACCTCGAAAACACGCGCGCCGAACTCGAACGCACCAAGGCCGACCTCGAAGACGCCCGCAACACCATCGTCCAGCTCAACGAAACCATCCGCGCCAAGGATGCCGAGATCATGGACAAGGCCAACCAGATCGCGGCCCTCGAAGAAGAGAAGGCCACGCTCGACGCCCAGATCACCGACCTCAACGACCAGATCGCCTCCATGCAGGACCAGGTCGCCCAGCTCGAAGAAGACAACGCGATGCTCGACGCCCAGCTCCGCAAGTGCGACCAGGAGAACGCCCCCCTGAGCGCCATGAAGGAAGGCACCACCGGCAAGCTCCTCTACGTCAATGCCGACTGGAACTTCGGCGTCATCAACGTCGGTACCTCCCAGAACGCCCAGCCCGGCGCCATCATGATCGTCCACCACAACGACCAGATGGTTGGCAAGGTCAAGATCTTCGACGCCAAGGAAAACATCTCCATCGTCGAAATCATGCCCGAGTACCAGAAGGATACCATCAAGGAGGGTTACGATGTTCTCTACTAACGGATTGGGCGTCATGAGCCTGCTCGCCCTGCTCGCCCTCATCGGCGTCATCGTCCTGCAGATCCTCGAACTCAACTACTACGGCGCCGCCCCCTCCCTCTGGCCCGTCTGAGGTCCCCCCCGTGTCCCGCAAGCTCCGGATTCTCGCCCTCGCCGCCGTCTTGGCCCTCCTCCTCGCCGCCGGTTGCGCCACCACCGACGAAGAATCCGACCTCCCCTGGAACATGAGCCAGCCTTGGGAAAGCTCCCCCGGCATCCCCGGCCTCAACAACGGCTACTGAGCCCCCTGGCTCGCCGGAACCGCAGGGTCCCCCGCCCTGCGGTTTTTTCGTGCCCCCCCCCTTCCCCCGCCCTCTTCCTCTCCCCCCCCTCCAAGCCTCTGCGCCTCCACCTCTCCGCCCCTCTGTGTGAGATGGTTTTCCCCCTCCCCCATCGCACCAGGGAAGGGAGAATTGGTGTTGCAATCCCTCCCCCGTTTCGCGTAGCTTCCTCTCCAGAGAAACCAACGCCCCCGCCCCCCGGCCCGGGCCAACCAACCAGCAACCAACCAAGGAGCAGAAAATGAAGTGGGTTTGCGCGATTTGCGGTTACGTTCACGAAGGCGACGAGCCCCCGGCGGCCTGCCCGCAGTGCAAGGCACCGGCGTCCAAGTTCAGCAAGATGCAGGAAGGCCCCCTCGTCTGGGCCGACGAGCACCGCATCGGCGTCGCCAAGGACGTCGATCCCGAAATCCTCCAGGGCCTCCGCGAGAACTTCACCGGCGAATGCTGCGAAGTCGGCATGTATCTCGCCATGAGCCGCCAGGCCGACCGCGAAGGCTTCCCCGAGGTCGCCGAAGCCTACAAGCGCATCGCCTGGGAAGAAGCCGAGCACGCCGCCAAGTTCGCCGAGCTGCTGGGCGAAGTCGTCGACCCCGACACCAAGACCAACCTCACCAAGCGCGTCGCCGCCGAACACGGCGCCACCGTCGGCAAGCTCAAGATCGCCAAGCGCGCGAAAGAGCTCGGCCTCGACGCCATCCACGACACCGTCCACGAGATGTGCAAGGACGAAGCCCGCCACGGCTCCGCCTTCGCCGGCCTCCTGAAGCGCTACTTCTGAGCTCTTCCTCCCCCCCGCGGGGGTGGCGGTTCCCCACCGCCGCCCCCGATTTTTCCACGTCCCTTCTTGTTCCTTTCGTTCTTGTTGTTTCTTTCCTCCCTCCTTCACCGCGCCAACCTCTCCGCCCGAAGCAAAATCATGAAGAAGCCTCTCCGCATCGGTTGCCTTCTCTTTCTTCTCTACTGCATCGCTTGCAGTCTCCTGGTCGCCATCATCGGAGAAGGCCTGTTTCTGTTTCACGCCGAGATTGCGACTCTGCAAGGTGGCAGCGTCCCAGCTCGGGACCGCATGATCCTGCGGGGCGTTGACATCGTCACTGCCCCGTTGCAAGTCGCCATTGTCCTGCCGCTGGCCGCCGTCAACTACATACAAGAACATACGGGCGAACGCGGACGCGAGCTCGCGGAACGGAAACGGCAGAAAGCGGCATACGAACAATACATGAAATGGCTGGATGAGGACTTCGACCGCATCTATGCCGAGCCCGGGTTCCTGAATCCGACGAACAAGCCGGCCATGAAGGCCCTGGATGACTGGACCAGATACCATTTCAAGGAGGATGATGCCGAATGGAAGCGGCGGTTCGCCGAATACTGCCTTGCCCACCCCCAACTGATGCCGCCTCTCTGGGAATTTTGGCGGATGGGCAATCTTCCGGAAGACTTGCAACGGCGGGCCTTGCCCGTCGCCATTGACCTGGCCGAAAAAAATCCGGATGAAGATGTCAAATGGCTCCTGTGGGGTCTCATGAACGTCACCACCACCTGGAATTTTTCCCCCAACCGCCCACCTCCCTATACGTTTTCGGACGAAACCCTCCAAGGCTACCTCACGAATTCCACCGAAATCATCCGCTGGAGCGCCCAGGAGGCCCTTTCCAACCGCGCCACCTACCGCGACCATCTCAGAAGACGCTGACTCCAAACAACCCCCAATCGCCCCCCGGTTGTCCCCTCCGTCCCCTCTGTCCCCACTCTGCCGAAACGCTTCACCGCGCCCCCCACTCCCCGCTTGCAACCACCCCACGAATCCGCCACCCTCTCCAAGAACAGCAAGCCCGCAAGGGCACAACCAGAAAGCGAGGCACATACATTGAAAGCCATCTTGATCGTCATGGATTCCGTCGGAATCGGCTCCGCCCCGGACGCCACCGCCTACGGTGACGCCGGAGCCTCCACCCTCCCGCACCTCTCCGCCGCCGCCGCCGGCCTCAACGCCCCCACCCTCCAGAAGCTCGGCCTCGGCAACATCCCCGGCCTCCTCCCGCAGAAGGAAACCATCACCGGCTGCCCGCCCGTCGATGCCCCCATCGCCTCCTGGGGCGCCATGCGCGAGATGTCCGACGGCAAGGACACCATCACCGGCCACTGGGAAATCGCCGGCCTCGAAGTCGATCCCGGCTTCCACAACTTCCCGTTCACCGACTCCTTCCCGCCCGACCTGATCGCGGCCTTCGAGAAGGAGACCGGCCGCAAGCTCATCGGCAACAAGGCCGCCAGCGGCACCGAGATCATCAAGGAACTCGGCGAAGAACACATGCGCACCGGCGCCCTCATCTGCTACACCTCCGCCGACAGCGTCTTCCAGATCGCCGCCCACGAGAGCGTCGTCCCCGTCCCCGAACTCTACCGCTGTTGCGAGATCGCCCGCCGCCTCTGCGACCCCCTGCGCGTCGGCCGCATCATCGCGCGCCCCTTCGTCGGCACCTGCGCCGCCGACTTCAAGCGCACCGAGAACCGCAAGGACTTCGCGTACCTGCCCGCCGAAAAGACCGTCCTGGAGCGCCTCTTCGACGCCGGCGTCCCCGTCTACGCCGTCGGCAAGATCGAGGACATCTACTGCCACCGCGGCATCACCGAATCCATCCACACCGGCAACAACATCGCCTCCGAAGCCCTCGTCAGCAAGTGGACCCAGGAAAAGGAGTCCGGCCTCATCGTCGCGAACTTCATCGACTACGACATGCTCTACGGCCACCGCCGCGACGCCGACGGCTACGCCCGGAGCATCGAGGAAACCGACCGCTGGCTCGCCGGCTACCTCCCCCTCCTTGGCCCCGAGGACATGCTGATCATCACCGCGGACCACGGCAACGACCCGACCTTCAAGGGCACGGACCACACCCGCGAGTACGTCCCGCTGATCGTGTACCGTCCCGGCCGCCCCGGCGCCTGCCTGGGCATCCGCAAGGGCTTCTACGACATCGCGCAGTCGCTCGCGAAATTCTTCTCGATTCCCGCCATGCCCCGCGGCGCCTCCTTCATCGCCTACACCTGATCCGCGCTCCATCCGGCAAGTCCCGCACGGCACGCCCCACCCCGGGCGTGCCGTTTCCGTTTTCCCCGCATTCCCTCGCCCCCCATCCCGTCCGCCCCTTTTCCGGCCCCGTTTCAATCCCATTTGAGAACACGGAAAACCTTGAAGTTTTCCTCCGATTCTCCCCCCATCCCCCACCATGAAAACTTTCTCCTCCGCCCCCCTCCCCCGCCGGGAAAACGCGCTTGTCGGGTACGGGTGCGGGTTGGTAGAGTCGGGGACATGGAAACAACGCACAGTCATCGGTTCGGGCTTCGGTATGGTCTTGCGGTCGCGCTGCTCGCGGCGGCCTGGAGTGCGGGGACCGCGCGGGGGCAGCAGCTCGCCCCGGCGTACGCCCCGCCGCGCGACACGGCGGCCCCCTCCGCCGCGCCCGCCCTCGCCGACGAGGCGCCGGCGCCGGACCCGAACGTCATCGACGTGCAGGCCGATTCCCTCTCCTACGACGCGGTGCGCAACCTCATCGTCGCCGACGGCGCCGTCCGCGTCACCAAGGGCCTCGACAGCGTGGAGGCCGACTACGCCGAAGTGGACACCGTGCGCGAGACGGTCTACGCCAAGGGCAACCTCTGCGTCCGCTACCAGGGCAGCGAATGGCGCGGTGCGGAGACACATTTCAACTTCCGGACCGGCCTCGGCGACTTCGGCGCGTTCTCGCTGCGCAAGGAACCGTTCACGGTGATCGCGGAGGAGTCGCACCGCGAGGACGCCCACCGCATGAGCCTTTCGGGCGTGATCCTGACGACGTGCGAGCCGGACAATCCCGAATATTCGGTGCGCGCGTCCTGGGCGTCGCTGGAGGACGAAAGCATCATCCGGGCGAAGCACGTGCGCTTCCAGCTGGGGCCGGTGCCGTTCTTCTACTTCCCGTACATCAAGGCGAACATCCACTGGTTCGACAACTTCGAGTTCACCCCCGGCTACAGCTCCACGCACGGCGCGTTCCTGCTCACCGCCTACCGCCACCGCTTCAACGACACCTGGACGAGCCGCACGCACCTCGACATCCGCACCAAGCGCGGTGTCGGCCTCGGCGAGGACATCCTCTGGGACGACCCCGGCGGCGCCTACGAAGGCATCGCCCGCGCCTACTGGATCAACGACCGGAAGCCCTGGAAGAGCGACTCCCAGAAGGCGGAGCGCGAGGACCTCATCGAGGACAACCGCTACTGGCTGCGCTTCGGCGACCGCCACAACATCACCGACCGCGACTACCTGCTGACCGAACTCAACTACGTCAGCGACCCGTGGATGCTCCACGACTTCTTCGACGACACCTACCAGAAGAACGTCCAGCCCGAAAACCGCGTCACCCTCACCCACCGCGGCGACCTCTTCACGGCGGGCATCGGCGTCGTGATGCGCCTCAACGACTTCTACTCCAACGTCAGCCGGCTGCCCGAAGTCTCCTTCGACGTCAACCGCGTGCAGATCCTCGAAACCCCCTTCTACTACGAGAGCGCGAACACGATGGGCTTCCTGAAGAAGGAGTATTCCGAGCAGGCGCAGGACGCGGGGAACGAAGACTACGACGCCTTCCGCCTCGACACCCGGCACATGGTCTACTGGCCCACGCGCAGCTTCGGCTTCCTGAGCATCGTCCCGCGCGCCGGCTACCGCGGCACCTACTACTCCAAGACCCTCGAAACCGCCGTCTACACCAACGTCGTCGCCATCACCAACGAGATGGGCCTGGCGGTCGGCACCACCAACGAGACCGAGACCGTCCTCTCCGACGGCTCCTCCGTCTGGCGCAACCTGCCCGAGTTCGGCGCCGAGGCCTCCTTCACCGCGTTCGGCATGCTGATGGACGGCCCGACCGGCATCGAGGAAGACCAGGGCCTCCGCCACGTCGCCGAGCCCTACGCCGACTGGACCCTGCGGCTCAAGCCCAACGTCGAACCCGACGAGCTCTGGCAGTTCGACTCCGTCGACGAACTCGACAAGTGCAACACCGTCCTCGTCGGCATGAAGAACTACCTGCAGACCAAGCGCAAGGGCCGCCTGCACAACCTCATCTACGCCGACGTCTACACCACCCTCAACCTCGACCCCGACAAGGACAACGGCGAAGACACGCTCGAAAACGTCGGTGCCAAGGCCGAGCTGCTGCCCTTCACGCCGTTCTACTGGAACCTGCAGGGCGTCTACGACGTGCAGGACAGCCGCCTCTACACCTTCGACACCCAGGCCGGACTCGACTTCGAAGGCTACTTCCGCGGCGGCGTCGACTACCGCTTCAAGGACGAAGTCCGCGAATCCATCGCCGCCGACGTCTCCCTCTTCCCCGAGCAGCGCTGGGAAGCGCGCGTGTACGCCCGCGTCGATCTCGAAGAGAACGAAATCGAAGAACACTCCTACTACCTCATCCACCGCACCAAGTGCCTCGGCATCGGCCTCGGCCTGCGCATCCGTCCCGACCACACCGACGACGGCGAAGACGACTACTCCGTCTGGTTCCGCATCTGGCCGCTCGCCTTCCCGCAGTTCTTCAGCGAGCCGTAAGGCCGGTCCCCTCCCCGAGGTTCCCCGAAATGCCATCCTCCTCCCCCCTCTGCCTCGTCACCGGCGGCGCCGGATTCATCGGCTCCGCCCTCGTCCGCGGACTCCTCGGACGCGGCTGCAGCGTCCGCGTCTTCGACGACCTCTCCAGCGGCCGCCCCGAGAACCTCGCCGGACTCGAAGGCCGGATCGACTTCGTCCGCGGCGACGTCCGCGATGCCGCCGCCGTCCGCGACGCCGTCCGCGGCGCCGACACCGTCTTCCATCTCGCCGCCATCGCCTCCGTGCAGGCCTCCGTCGACGACCCGCTCGCCACCCACGACGTCAACGTCACCGGCACCCTCAACACCCTGGTCGCGGCGCGCGACGAACACGTCCGCCGCTACGTCTTCACCTCCTCCTCCGCCGTCTACGGCGACTCACCCGAGATGCCCAAGCGCGAGACCATGACGCCCGCCCCCATGAGCGGCTACGCCCTCTCCAAGCTCGCCGGCGAACATTACGGCAACATCTTCCGGAACCTCTACGGCCTGCCCTTCTTCGCCCTCCGCTACTTCAACGTCTTCGGGCCGCGCCAGAACCCGGCCAGCCACTACGCCGCCGTCGTCCCCCTCTTCGTCCGCGCCGCCCTGGCCGGGGAATCCCCCACCATCTACGGCGACGGCCTCCAGACCCGCGACTTCACCTACGTCGAAGACATCGTCGCGGCGAACCTCTGCTGCATGGACGTCCCCGACTCCGCCGCCGGCGCCGTCTGCAACGTCGCCTACGGCGAACGGATCACCGTCCTCGACCTCGCAGAGAAGATCGCCGCCCTCGCCGGCTCCGCCGCCGCCCCCGTCCACCTCCCGCCCCGCCCCGGCGAAATCCGCGACTCCCAGGCCGACTCCACCCTCGCCCGCACCCTCCTCCACTGGACCCCCTCCTGGACCTTCGACGCCGCCCTCCGCGCCACCGTCGACTGGTACCGCTCCCGCTGACCCGCTGACCTCCCTCCGTGTTGCGCCGCTTGTTGGTAATGAGTTCCTGGACGCTATGAAAAAGCTATTGAACAAATGCCGCGCGCCGGAGCATGATGCGAGCCAGCAGGTGATTGGTTACCACCCGCTGTCCGCATGGGAGACGTCCAGCCCCACCTTGGGCCAAAT
>JAFXQI010000059.1 GCA_017527155.1 Kiritimatiellia bacterium | reverse complement strand
GGCGCCGGGGCGGGCGCGGCGGCGGCGGCGGCGGGCGCGGCGAGGGGGGCGAGGCCGGCGCGCTTGAGGGAGAGCTTGAAGCCGTCTTCCTCGATGGCGAACTCGCTGAGGTTCTCTTCGCGCATCAGCCCGATGACCGATTTGATCTGTTGCATGTCCATGGATGGTACACTCCTTGTCCGGCGGACCCGGACGTTCCGCCAGTAAACCATTCCGCGGACCTCCCCGGCAACACAAAAAAAAGCGCCCGCGCTGCCGCCCGGGTTTTCCAATGATTGGAAAAAAAGTTTCCAATGGTTGGAAAAAAACGGCGGATTTTTCCAATGATTGGAAAAAATTTTCGGCGTTTTTCCAATGATTGGAAAAAATTTTCGGCGTTTTTCCAATGATTGGAAAAAATTTTCCCCGTTTTTCCAATGATTGGAAAAAAGTTTTCCAATGGTTGGAAAACTTCCGCGGGCGGAATCCGCCGTCCCCGTCCGCCGGAATCAGGCGGAGGGCGGGGTGAGGTCGGAGGGAAGGCGGCGGAGGAGGGATTTGGGGTGCTTTTCGAGGTAGTAGGAGAGTTCCCAGTCGGCGGTGAAGAGGACGACGGGGCGGTTCAGGGCGTCGAGCGCCAGCGCGGAGGAGGAGGGGAGGTCGTCGGGGGCGACGGGCGCGCCGGCGGGGTCGATCCAGCGGATGACGCGCCAGGGGGCCGGGACGAGGCGGCTCTCGGCGCCGTACTCGGTCCGGATGCGGTACTGGAGCACTTCGAACTGCAAGGGGCCGACCGCGCCGAGGAGCGGGACGCGGCGGGCGGAGCCGGGCTGCCCGAACGCCTGCACCGCGCCTTCCTGGAGGAGCTGGTCGAGGCCTTCGCGGAAGCGTTTGTACTGGGCGGGCGTGGTGTGTTCCAGCCAGGCGAAGCATTCGGGCGCGAACTGCGGCATGGGTTCGTATTCGATCCCGGCTTCCTCCGCCAGGGTGTCGCCGATGCGGAACTCGGGATGGCCGACGATGCCGATGACGTCGCCGGGCCAGGCTTCGTCCACCGTCTCGCGGTCGCGCGCGAAGAACTTGCGGGAGTTGGACATGCGGACGGTCTTGCCGGTGCGCGCGTGCAGGACCTTCATGTCGCGCCGGAACACGCCGGTGCAGACGCGCAGGAACGCGATCTGGTCGCGGTGGTTCGGGTCCATGTTGGACTGGATCTTGAAGATGAAGCCGCTGAAGGCGGGGTGGTCCGGCGGGAGCAGGCCGCCGCCGACGGTGCGGCGCGGGGAGGGCGGCGGGGCGTGCGCGACGAAGTCGTCGAGCAGGAGCTGGACGCCGAAGTTGTGGATGGCGGAGCCGAAATAGACGGGGGTCATGTCGCCGGTGCGGACGGCGCCGGCGTCGTAGGGTTCGCCGGCGGCGTCGAGCATCTCCAGGGCTTCGACCACCGCCGCGTGGGCGAGCGGGTTCATGCGCGAGGCGACGGCCGGGTCGGTGATGGAGTGCAGGCTCTCGGGCGCGCGGTAGGCGCCGCCGACCGTCCGCTCGAAGAAGTGCGCGAGGCGGCCGGCCCGGTCGTAGACGCCCCGGAATTCGGGGCCGTCGCCCAGGGGCCAGTTCATCGCGTGGACGCGCAGCTGGAGGGTGTTCTCGATTTCGTCGAGCAGTTCGAGCGGGTCCTTCGCCGGGCGGTCGAGCTTGTTGACGAAGGTGAAGATCGGGATGCCCCGCATCCGGCAGATTTCGAAGAGTTTCAGGGTCTGCGACTCGATGCCCTTGGCGGCGTCGATGACCATGATGACGGAATCGACGGCCATGAGGACGCGGTAGGTGTCTTCGGAGAAGTCGCGGTGGCCGGGGGTGTCGAGGAGGTTGACGACGCAGCCGGCGTAGTCGAACTGGAGGACGGTCGAGGAAACGGAGATGCCGCGCTGGCGTTCGAGCTCCATCCAGTCGGACGTGGTCGCGCGCTGGTTCTTGCGCGCGGTCACGGAGCCGGCGAGCTGCACGGCCCCGCCGTAGAGCAGGAGCTTCTCGGTGAGGGTCGTCTTGCCCGCGTCGGGGTGCGAGATGATGGCCAGGGTGCGGCGTCTGTCGAGTTCGTTCATGGTCGGGATCCGGGTTGAATTGGAGTGAATCGGACAACGATAACCCCGCCCCCGCTCCGTTGCCAGCCGAAAAGCACGGAATCCGGAAACGGCCGTTCCATGATAAAAAGTCTTGCCACGGAACGGGGAATGTGGGAAAAAGACACCCGGATTGGTGAGCTCGCATTTTCTTGGGTTAACTACCCGTTTGAGCCGCCAATCCACTTTTTTGTCGTTGCGGGAGGGGGGGAGGGGAGGGGAGGCAGGGTGGGTGGGGGGGACTGGACCCCGGTTCCTGAAATCTCGCATCCGTGGCAGGATTTTGCGCGGACGCCGGCGAGGGCGGCCGGGTGCGCAGCGACGGCGCCCCCGCCGTCGGCAGATGCCCGGGACGAGTCCCCTCCGGCAGGGGCCGACATCCGCCCCGGCAGCGGCGGAAAGCGCCTGTCGTTCATGTGGAGGAGGATGGGGCTGGAAGAGGGAAAATATCAAGGATTTTCCTGTTTCCAAAAGTGGGCGGCGGGGCCGCATCTCCGGCGTGGCCCTGGTCCTCCGCTCCCGTGCCGGGAGCGTGTGCGCGGCCGCGGACGAGGCCGGCGGCGACGTCGCCGTCGCTCCGCGCGAGGGCGGCCAGGCGTCGTCCTTGCCAAGCCGTCCCCTCTCGCCTACACTCCCTCCCCAGCATGGACTCCCCCTTCCAGCTCGTATCCCCCTTCGCGCCGACCGGCGACCAGCCGGAGGCCATCGACGCCGTCTGCTCCGCCTTCGCCGCCGGCAAGCGCTACTGCACCCTCGAAGGCGTCACCGGCAGCGGCAAGACCTTCACGATGGCGAACGTCATCGCGCGCCTCGGCCGCCCCGCGCTGGTCATCAGCCACAACAAGACCCTCGCCGCCCAGCTCTACTCCGAGCTCAAGGAGTTCTTCCCGCACAACGCCGTCGAGTACTTCGTCAGCTACTACGACTACTACCAGCCCGAGGCCTACATCCCCCAGACCGACACCTACATCGAGAAGGACGCCTCCACCAACGACGAAATCGACCGCCTCCGCCTCGCCGCCACCGACGCGCTCATCAACCGGCCCGACGTCGTCATCGTCGCCTCCGTCTCCTGCATCTACGGCCTCGGCTCCCCCGAGGACTACCGCCGCATGGTCGTCGCCCTGCGCCCCGGCGACGCCGCCGAACGCGACGCCGTGATGGAGCGGCTCGTCGCCATCCAGTACGCGCGCAACGACGTCTCCACCGAGCCGGGCACCTTCCGCGCGCGCGGCGACACCCTCGACGTCTTCCCCTCCTACTCCACCGAAGGCATCCGCATCGTCTTCTTCGGCGACGAAGTCGAGTCGATCCACCGCTTCGACCCCCTCACCGGACGCATCCTCGCCGACCTCCCCCACGCGATGATCTCCCCCGCCAAGCACTTCGTCATGCCGGCCGAGAAGATTGCCCCCGCCATCGACCGCATCCTCGCCGAGATGGAGGACCGCGTCCGCGAATTCGAGACCGCCGGCCGCCTCCTCGAAGCCCAGCGCATCCGCATGCGCACCACCTACGACATGGAGATGCTGCGCGAAGTCGGCTTCTGCTCCGGCATCGAAAACTACTCCCGCCCCCTTTCCGGCCGCCCCCCCGGGTCGCGCCCCCAGACCCTCCTCGACTTCTTCCCGCCGGGCTTCCTGACCGTCATCGACGAATCCCACGCCACCCTCCCCCAGCTGCGCGCCATGTACAACGGCGACCAGATGCGCAAGCGCACCCTCGTCGAGCACGGCTTCCGTCTCCCCTCCGCCCTCGACAACCGCCCCATGGCCTACGACGAATTCGTCGCCCGCACCGGCACCACCCTCTTCGTCTCCGCCACCCCCGGCCCCATCGAACTCGGCCTCTCCGGCCCGCCCGTCAAGCAGATCCTGCGCCCCACCGGCATCCTCGACCCCGCCGTCGAGGTCCGCCCCCTGAAGGGCCAGGTCGACGACCTCATCGAAGAAGTCCGCCGCTGCGCCGAGCGCCACGAACGCGTCCTCGTCACCACCCTCACCAAGAAGACCGCCGAAGACCTATCCGGCTACCTCCAGGACATCGGCATCCGCGCCAAGTACCTCCATTCCGACATCGCCGCCCTCGAGCGCGTCGAAATCCTGCGCGCCCTGCGCAAGGCCGAATTCGACTGCCTCATCGGCATCAACCTCCTCCGCGAAGGCCTGGACCTGCCCGAAGTCGCCCTCGTCGCCATCCTCGACGCCGACAAGGAAGGTTTCCTCCGGTCCGACACCGCCCTCATCCAGACCGCCGGCCGCGCCGCCCGGCATCTGGACGGCCGCGTCATCCTCTACGCCGACACCATCACCGACTCCATGCGCCGGATGATCGACCTGACGGCCGACCGCCGCCGCCGCCAGGACGAATGGAACAAGGCCCACCACATCATCCCCCACGCCATCAAAAAAGCCATCCGCGAAGACCTCCAGCCCGCCACCTCCTCCTCCGGCCCCACCCCCACCGAAACCCTCATCCTGCGCGAAGACTCCCCCTCCTACGACGTCGCCCGCGCCATCGCCGAAATGGAACGCGAAATGGCGGAAGCCTCCGCCGCCCTCGAATTCGAGCGCGCGGCGATCCTCCGCGACCAGATCTACGAACTCAAGCACGCCGAGAACCCCTTCCGCGGCACCCACCAACCCAATCCCCGCGCCTCCAAAAAGCACCCCAAGGCCCACTCCGCCACCTCCAAAAAACTCCCCTGGCTCCGCCGCGCCCCCGCCCCCGGCAAGAAGCCCCCTCGCCGCAAGAAGTAGCGTCGCCCCTCATCCGGGGCCGTTCGGCGGCAACCGGCCGCCCGCCCGGGATGAGGCATCGCGGGCATGGATGGCAAAGGGAAACAGAACCTCCCGACGCAACGCATCCAGCTTCGGCGTCAGGTCGCCCGCTTGCACGAAATCCGCCAGCTCGCGGCGGAGATTGTCCGCCAGACCCTCGTCGAGGGGCTGGCCCCGGCCGCGCCCCGGACGCGGCAGGCGCCGCAGGCCCAGCGCATCGTCCACGTGCGCTTGCAGGCGGCGGAAGTTCCAGTGCGCCCGCAGCAGGCACCCGAGGCGGTGACGCGCCGCCGCGTACTGTGCCCGCAGCGCCGCCGGGACCTCCGCGGCGGCCTCCGCCCCCGGCAGCAACCACTCCAGCGGCAGGCGTTCGTCCAGCCCCAGCAGCGCGCGGAGGCGGACCGCCAGACGCATGTAGCGCATGAGGGTCGAGTAGTTCATCCCCACCCGGTTGTCCGCCAGCCAGCCGCGGACACCGCCCCCCCGGCCGCAGATGCGCTTCGCCCCCGTCCGCGAGACGGCGTAATGGTTGCCGCGGTCGAGCGTCGGCGCCAAGTCCGCCAGACGCGACCCGATCCGCAGGCGCACCGCCAGCGTGCGCGGGCGTTCCGCCGCGTCGGCGGCGAACTCTTCCGGCGTCGGCGTGCCGCGCAACGACGGCGACGTCGGGCGCGGCGCCCGCAGGCGCGCGCGGCGGCGCAGTTCGGCGAGGACGGCGCGCCCCGCCGTGTCGGCAATCCAGCCGCCTAGCGCCGCCGCCGAGAGGACCGCGACTCCCGCCAGGGCGGCGGGCACGAGGGCGGGCAGGGCCAGGGAGGCGGCATAGAAGCGGGCGGTGTCGCCGACGATGCCGGCGGCCTCGCGGAAGGCGTATTTGAGCTTGTTCTTCGTCGTGTTTTTCATGGCGCGGAGCATGGGGGCGGGAATCGCGAAAGTCAAGGATTTTTCCTGTGTGCAAAAGTGGGATGCACGGTTCCGGACGGCGATGCCCCTCCCGCCCGCCCGGCCCCATCGCGTCCCGACCGCATCCCGCGCGCGCCGCATCCCGCGAGCCGCTTCCCGCGCGCCGCATCCCGTGCGAGCCGCATCCCGCGAGGTGCATTTTGCGTGTTGCGGGAGGGTGGGGGGCTTGGTAGGGTGGACGGAGTGGACGGCGCGCGGTGCGGCCGTCCCGTGGACAAGGAGCGAGCGGCATGAGAAATCGAATCGGTTGGATGACGGCGGCGGCCCTGGCGGTCGCGGCGTGCGGTTGGACGGCGCGGGCGACGCCGGTATCGGATTCCATGCCGGAAATCCTGCCGATCGGTTCCGAGCCGCAGCCGCAGCCCTCGCCCGCCACATGGGAGGGCGGGAACGTGCGCTTCGGCAGCGTTCTGCTGGAGACCGCCACCAAGACCGTCAGCGTCACCGGCTGGGTCAACCAGACGGAGGGGCCCATCGAGGTCATGGTCTGCGGCGCGAAGGGGAAGGTCCACGAGGCGGTGCTCGTCGCGCCGGTCAATCCGCTGGACTTGCAGTCGGCCTGCCGGCTCGCGGGCATGAAGGGCGGCAAGCCGATGCCGGAGTTCGGGATGGGGCCGCCCGACGGCAGCGCGGTGGAAATCACCGTGGAATGGGAGGCGGACGGGGAGACGAAGCGGGCGCGCGCGGAGACGTTCGCGCGGAACGTGAAGACGGGCACGGCGCTGCCGGAGGACGACCGGGCGTGGCTGTTCACGGGATCGATGTTCAAGGACGGCGAGTTCAAGGCGTGCGTGGAGGAGTCGCTCGTCGTGACGTACTGGGACCCGTACGCGATCGTCAACATCGCGTCGGAGCTGGGGAAGGACGACGAGATCCTGGAGGCGAACCCGGAGACGATCCCGCCGTACGGGACGCCGGTGCGGATCCTGCTGCGTCCGGCGGGGGCGGCGGCCGCGGCCGGGGAGTGAGGCATGGCCCCGCGTCCCGGCAACGCCCCGCGCGACAGCACGGACCAGATGGGGACCGACCGGCCGCTGAGGCTGCTGGTGCGGTTCTCGCTGCCGTGCGTCATCGGGATGGTCGTCAATTCGCTCTACAACATCGTGGACCGCATGTTCGTCGGACACGGCGCGGGCGAGCAGGGCATCGCCGCCATCACGGTGAGTTTTCCGCTGATGATGGTCATGGTGTCGTTCTCGACGTTGGTCGGCATCGGCTCGAACACGCTCTTTTCCATCAAGATGGGCGAGGGCCGCAAGGAGCTGGCGGAGCGCATCCTGGGGAACGCGTTCGTGCTGCTGTTCGCGTTTCCGGCGGCGGCGGCGGTCGCGGCGATCTGGTGCCTGGACCCGCTGCTGCGGCTAATGGGGTGCAGCGAGGCGCTGCTGCCGCCGGCGCGGACGTACGCGGTGGTGGTGCTGGGCGGCGCCGCGCTGAGCACGACGGGGCACGGGCTCTCGCATTTCCTGCGGTCGGACGGGCATCCGGTGGGGTCGATGGTCGCGATGCTCATCGGCGCGCTGGTGAACACGGCGCTGGATGCGCTGTTCATCCTGGTCTTCGGCTGGGGCGTGGCGGGCGCGGCCTGGGCGACGGTCATCGCGCAGGGATGCTCGTTCCTGTGGTGCTTCCTCTACTTCCTGCGGCCGGCGGCGCACATCCGGATCCGGCGCTCGTGCCTGGCGCTGGACTGGCGGCGCGTGGTGGGGCCGTTCCTGGTGCTGGGCATCACGCCCTTCGCCATGAACATGTGCAACAGCCTGCTCAACGTCATCCTCAACCGCGGGCTCCAGCGCTACGGCGGGGACAACGCGCTGGCGGTGATGGGCATCCTGGCGTCGTTCATGGGGATCGTGTTCATGACCGCGATGGGCATCGGCCAGGGCGTCGCGCCGCTCATGGGCTACAACTACGGGGCGCGGCTCTACGGGCGCGTGCTCTCGTTCTTCCGGCAGGCGACGTGGGTGGTCACGGGGCTCATGGTCGCGGGCTGGTGCGTCGGCCAGTTCGCGCCGGACGCGGTGATGCGGATGTTCGTCGACGCCTCGTCGCCGCTGGTGCCGATGGGGGACCGGGCGCTGCGGATGTTCACGCTGGCGTTCCCGGTGATCGGCTTCTGCATGATGTCGGGGATGCTGTTCCAGAGCATCGGCAAGGCGTGGCACGCGTTCTTCCTGTCGCTGGCGCGGCAGCTGGTGTTCTTCATCCCGTTTCTGCTGGTGTGCCCGCGGGTGCTGCCGGTGCTGTTCGGGTCGCTGAGCCCGCTGGATTCGGTGTACCTTGCGGCGCCGATGTCGGACGTGCTGACCTTCCTCGTCTCGGTCGCGTTCGTGCGGCACGAGGCGCGGATTTTCCGTCGCCTGGAAGCCGAGGCGGCGATTGCGGCGGGTGCGGGAGGTGCGGCGTGAAGACCTGTCCGGTATGCGGGGAAGACATCGCGGCGGTCTCTTCGGTCTGCCCCTACTGCGAGACGCCGCAGACCCCCGGTCCGGGCGGCGGCGGCGGACGCCGGGGGGCCGCGGTTGCCACCATCGATCTCGAAGCCGGCCTCCCGACGGTGGAGGAGGCGCTCGTGCGGCTCCGGGCGCGTCTCGACGCCGCGGAAGCGGCCGGTGCCGGACTCGTGCGCGTCATCCACGGCTGGGGCTCCTCGACGGGCGGCGGCGGCCGGATCCGCCCCGTCGTCCGCCGCTGGCTGGAGGCCCAGGTGGCCGGCGGACGCTACCGATCGGTCCTTCCCGGCGACGCCTACAGCCGCACCGAACCCACCGGCCGCCACCTCCTCCGCCGTTTTCCCGACCTCGCCTTCGCCGAGCGCCAGGACCGGCGGAATCCGGGCATCACCTTCCTCGAACTCTGAGGCCGTCCCCGGCCTCCGCGCGTCCCTTCCTCCCCGTCCGCCCGGCCCGCCGAAAAACCGAATCGGCATATTGACATCCGGCCGGGGTTTGGTAGGGTACCACCAACCTCATAAACCAACAGGAGAGAGAAATGAGAAATCGGAAACGTAGTGGTTTTACCCTGATCGAGCTGCTCGTCGTCATCGCGATCATCGCCATGCTCGCGGCCATTCTGGTCCCCGCCGTCAACAGTGCCCTCGACAGCGCGGCCATGGTCCAGACGGTTTCCAACGGTTCCAACATCTACAAATCCGCGTTCGCCGGCCAGATGGAAGACGTCGTGTTCGGCGGCAGCGC
>JAFXQI010000012.1 GCA_017527155.1 Kiritimatiellia bacterium | reverse complement strand
CGCCGCCGCCGCCGCCGCCTTCGCCGACGGTGAAGGTCGCGTTGTAGTTGGCGCCGCCGTTGTTGTCGTAGATGACGCAGCCGTCGCCGTCCGCCTCGAACCAGACGGAGAGCGTGTACTGGCCGTCGGCGAGGCCGGAGACGTCGATGTCGATAGTCTTCCATTCGCCCGAGTTGCCGGTGCGGCTCTCGAACCAGTTGTTGTTGTCCTTGTAGTCGTACCAGTAGAGCGTGGAGTGGCCGTTCTGCACGACGGTGCCGCCGGAAAGGATGTTGTAGCAGGCGCGCGCGGGGTTGTTCTCGCCGTCACCCTCGCCGCAGGTCTGGCACTGGCCGCCGAAGGAAATGGACCCGGACACCTTGCCCAGGTTCGCGCCCTGGAAGGCCGCCGGGGACCACTCGTCGTGCGTCTGCCCGTCGCCCTTGTACCAGCCGTCCGCGAAGATGTAGGTCGCGCCGACCCACGTCGCAGAGGCGCGCGGGACGGCCCGCGCCCGCGGGGCGGCCGCGCGCGCGGCGGCCTTCGCGGCCTTCGACTTCGGCACCGATTCGGTCTCCGCCGACGGGTTGTGCCAGACGAAGTCCGGCGCCTCGACGCTCGGCCCCTCGTACTTGCTCTCCGGCTGGTACACGTTGGTCGCGCCGGGCTTGATTTCGTAGGTCGTCGCGCCCTGCGTGCCGATCTTGCAGAAGTCGGAATCCGCGGCCGCGAACTTCTCGCTCCAGATGCGGCGGGTGAAGTAGTCCGCGCCCTCCTCGAAGCCGAGGAAGAAATCGTGCGCCGAGCCCGGCGGGTAGTCGCGCCAGTCGGGGCGGTCCACCGCGTCCTCCGTGTCCCAGCTCTGCTGCTCCCAGTAGTGGCCCCAGCCGTGGCCGCCGACGTTGTCCGGGTCGTGGTTGCCGAAGTCCATGCCGCCGTCGAGGCGCAGGAGCAGGCGCTCCGCGGAGCCGTCCGCCTTGACCGCCAGCGTCACGTTCGTGCCGCCCGTCACGCGCGGGAGGGCGATCGTGTAGGCGTAGTCCTCCGCGTTGGTGTCGGCGACGTTGTAGGGGTTGAAGTCCGGGTCGCCGTCCGCGCCGTCCTTGCGGACCACCAGGACCGGATCGACCACCTTGCCGTCCTCCAGGATCGTGATCACGCGCGAATCCGGCGCGATGACCCGGTCGTCCGCGTTCACGAAGCAGTCGGGATAGGGCGAGGGGAAGAGGCCCGAGGGGTCGGGATTCTTCCACGACCAGATCGCGTAGGCGTTGTTGGGGAGGTTGACGTTGCCGTCCTGGAGGTCGCCGCCCCAGGCGTAGTCGGCGGCGGGGCCCTCGTTGACGAAGTAGGGCATGTACATGTCCGAGGCGTAGTCGTAGAGCCAGGCGTCGCGCGGGAAGGACCCGAGGACGTGGGTCGGCTGCCACCAGTCCCACGACGAATTCAGCATGAACAGCATCGTGGCCCAGCTGTCGCCGCCGCCGCGCTGCCAGGCGATGAAGTTGCCGTTCTCGTACGTCTCCATCGGGATCTGGTCGTAGCGGGCGAAATTCTCGTGTGCGTGCAGCAGCGTCGGGATCTGCTTCTGGCCCCACTGGCCCAGGAAGTCCGTCTGCGCCCAGCGCGGGAACGCGCCGCCGGAGCCCGTGAGCGTCGCCGCGTGGTTGTTGCCGTCCGAATAGACCAGGCCGAGGCCCCGGTGCATGAAGTAGAACGCGTGGTGGAGCGGCTTGCGGTCCACGTAGTCGTTGTCGTGGCTCTGCGCGTGCATCACGCCACAGGCGCTGCCGAGGTCGCTGCCGGCGCCGTCGTGGTCGAAGCCCCAGAGGTCGTTCGCGCCGAAGCGCCAGTTCAGCTCGTTGCGCAGCCGGTCGTCCACCAGGCGCATCCCGGCGGCGACGTAGGGCCCCTGCGGCGGGGGTGAACCCAGGTGCTCGCCGAAGAGCATCGCGTCGTTGCGGCGGGCGTCGCTGTCGAACACGCTGTCGCGGTTGTTGCGGTCGGCGAAGCCGCGCGTGCGGTTGAACTGCAGCTGCACGTTCCCCACGTAGCCGTCGAAACTGCCGTCGTCGTTCTGCGCGCCGAAGAAATAGTACGGCACGTGCTTCACCGCGTCCAGGCGCAGGCCGTCCACGCGCGTGCGGTCGACCAGCCAGCGGACCGCGCGGCAGAGGTAGCCGCCGACGTCCTCGCTGTACTTGTCGGGGTTCGCGGCGATGTCGTCCACCGTCAGCCCGTTCTCCGGGCCGAAGCCGATCACGTTCCCGTCCGGGTCCCAGTCGTAGTACTCCGGATTCTTCGGATGCCGCACGAACCGCGGCTTGTCGTGCCAGTCGCCCTCGTGCGCGCCGAAGTTCTGGTTGGGCGTCTCGTGCGCGATGTCGAGCAGGTCCGAGAGGCCCAGGAACATCACCTGCCACTCGTCGTCCCAGCTGCGGACGTTGTCCCACTTGCGGTAGAAGCCGTCCGACGTCGTGCGCAGATGGAAATCCTCCGCGCACATCCCCGGATACACGTCGATGGGCGTCGACTCGTTGTACCCCGGCACGTCGTACGACCGGTGGTTCATCACATTGTCGAAATACACCCGCATCCCGAACCGGTGGCACATCTCGATGAGGTTGTGCAGGTCCGCCTCCACCCCGTAGCGCGTGCTCCAGGTGCCGCGCAGGTCGCTGTTCCCGATGTCGAACGGGTCGTTCAAGTCGTACCCCACGCTCATCCCGCCATTGGCCTTCGTCGGGGGCGGCACCCACAGCGCGGTGTACCCGGCCTCGGCGATTTCCGGCAGCCGCGCCGCGATCTCGTTGTGGCTCTGGTTGAACACCTGCAAAATGGCTTCCGCCCGGACGCTGCCCGCCGCCGCAAACCACACCCCCGCCGCCAGCGCCGCCAAGCGCGCCGCCATCCACATGCCAAACCGTGTTTTCATGCCACGTCTCCTGCGTCTCCGGCCGGAAACCGTATTCCGGCCCGTTGTACCTCCACCATATACCCCATTCCCCTCCCCCCCTCAATCCCAAAGCACCACCGCCGCCCGCTTGCCCCCCTCTTCCGCCCCCCCTCTTGCCGCCCCCTCTCCCCCACCCCGCGCCCCGGGATCCGGACACTTTTGGAAACACGAAAATTATTGATGTTTCCCGCCGTTTCCACCCATCCTTCTCCCCATGAACGACAGAGGCGTTTCCGATTCCGTTCCCGCCCCGGCCACGCTCCGGGTCCGCCGGTTGCGATGCGGCTTGCTTCCGCCGACGGACTGTGCGATGGTGCGGACCCGAACACGGCTCCGGCCCCGAGCCCAAGGTGCATGCCGCACCGCGGGCGGTCCGGCCGCCGATGCCATTCCCCCCACCCCAAGGACCCGACATGAACGAAACCATTTCCAAACGCAACGCCCTCCTCGCGCAGAAGGTCATCCACGGTCTCCGCTCCCGCAACATGGAGGGGTTCCATGCCGCCGACCGGGCCGCCGCGCTGGAACTCGCCCTCTCGCTGATTCCCGAAGGCGCGACCGTCGCGATGGGCGGTTGCCAGAGCGCGCACGACATCGGGCTTGTGGAGGCGCTGAAGGGCGGCGGGCGGAACTACATCGACCGCGAAGCCGCCGCCGACAAGCGCGCCGCCATGCTCGCCGCCTACGATGCCGACGTCTACCTCGCCAGCGCCAACGCCATCACCGAGGACGGCATCCTGGTCAACATCGACGGCAATTCCAACCGCGTCTCCGCCATCGCCTACGGTCCCCGCAAGATCCTCTTCGTGGTCGGCATGAACAAGGTCTGCCCCGACTTCGACTCCGCCCTCAAGCGCGCCCGCGGCGTCGCGGCCCCGATCAACGCGCAGCGGTTCGGTCTGGACACCCCATGCAGCAAGACCGGTTCCTGCATGGACTGCAAGTCGCCCGACAGCATCTGCTGCCAGTTCCTGGTGACCCGCTTTTCGCGCCATCCGGGCCGCATCCAGGTCATCCTGGTCAACGACGTGCTCGGGTTCTGACGCCCCCTCCCCTCCGGGGGAAAATGGAGCCGGCGGACGGATTCGAACCGACGACCTGCTGATTACAAATCAGCTGCTCTGCCAACTGAGCTAAGCCGGCGCGGGAGAACGGTGGATTTCATAACGGGTCGCGCGCGGAAAGTCAAGGAGGGCGCGCGGCGGGGGGGACGGGGGTGCGGTCAGCGGGCGTGGGCGCGGACGAGGGCGTAGAAGCGGTCCTCGTACTCGGCGAAGCGGCCGCGGCGGCGCAGGAGCGACGCCAGGGCGGAGAGCGAGGACCGGTCGCGGGCGGCGAGCCGGAACGCGGCTTCGATTTCATGCCGGGAACCGTCGGGATCGGCACGCAGTTCGCGGGCGTTTCCGGGGGCGGAGCGGCGGGCCATGCCGAAGAGCAGCGTCAGCAGGCACACCTCCCAGGGCTCGTCGACGCCGACGAGCAGCGCGCTGTACGGGTCGTCGCGGGCTTCGAGGTCGGTCTTGACCCGGTCGAGGACGTTGGGCAGCGTGTCGTGGACGAGGGTCTCGTTGACGGTTTCCTGCCGGATCCGGAATCCGTACTTGAGGATGGCGATGTCTTCCTCGTGCTCGCGGAGCCAGCGGACGAACGCCTCGGCCTGCTCGGACGCGAAGCCGGATTCGAGGGGGGACTCGGCAAGGCTCTGCGGGGTGAGGATCTGGGGCCGGAAGGACTGGATGCGTCCTTCGCGGATGCGGACTTGCCCGACGGCGTCCATCGGTTCGGCGAGCAGGTGGTAGCGGACGAGGGTGACCCCGAACGTCTCGAGCCGGCCGCGCGGCATCAACACGATCTGCGTGTTGTGCACGGCGTACCAGAAATCGAACTCGCGGGTGGACGGCATGGCCCCGTTCGGTGCGGCAGACCCGCCGCCGGGGCCGGGAACCGGAAGCGGCCCGGCCGGCGGCGGGAATGGCGGACTCAGTACTGGAAGAAGCTCTGTCCGATGAATTCGCGGATGACGCTGGTGGGCGGGACGCGGTCGGGCGGGATCACCAGGAAGTTCGAGAGGAACTGCTGGAGGCGGACCGCTTCGGCGTACTCGGGCATCGAGGGCTTGATTTCCGCGAGGAGGGGTTCGGCGAAGGGGCGCAGGACCGCGAGTTCGTAGTCGAGGGCGGAGTTGAAGGCGACGTCGGCTTCCTTCTGGAACGGGAAGATCCAGCGCTTTTCGCCGCGGCGGACTTTCTGCCACATCTCCAGCGTCTTGATGGCCGGGTGGTTGCGGAAGTTGTTGTCGCGGACGATGCGGCGGATGAGCCGGTTGTCGGTGGTGGAGATGCGGGTGTTGGAGTCGATGTTCAGCTGGGTCAGGGCGGAGATGTAGATCTTGAATTTGTGGTCGGCCGGGACTTGCTGGGTGAGGCGCGGGTTCAGGCCGTGGATGCCTTCGAGGACGAGGACGTCGTCGGGCCCGATGTGCATGTATTCGCCGCGGAATTCGCGCATGCCGGTGTGGAAGTTGTAGTAGGGGAGTTCGACGCGTTCGCCGGCGTCCAGCGCCGCGAGCTGTTCGTCGAGCAGCGGCAGGTCGAGGGCTTCGAGATGCTCGTAGTCGATTTCGCCGTTCTCGTCGACGGGGGTCTTGCCGCGCTCGACGAAGTAGTTGTCCAGGGAGATGGGCTTGGCGTTGAGGCCGGACGCCTTCAGCTGCAGGGAGAGGCGCTTGGAGAAGGTGGTCTTGCCGGAGGAGGAGGGGCCCGCGATCAGGATCCACTTGACGGTGCCCTTGCGCTGGGCGATCTGCTCGGCGAGGAGGGCGATGCGCTTTTCCTGGTAGGCTTCGTTGACGTCGATGAAGTCGTTGATCTTCTTCTTGGCGATGCGCTCGTTGAGGTCGCCGACGGTCCGGACGCGGACGATGCGGCCCCATTCCTTGTGGCCCTTGAAGACGTCGTAGATGTAGTGGGCGGGGTCGAAGGTCGGGAAGGTCGTCGGGTCGGCGCGGTCGGGGCCGAGGATGACGAAGCCGACTTCGTAGGGGATCAGGCGGAAGTCGCCCAGGTCGCCGGCGTTGCAGGCGAGGGGGTGGTTGGCGAGGTCCATGTAGCCGCCGCATTCGTAGACGGTGACCTTGGAGGGGTTCTTGAAGCGCAGGAGGTTGAGTTTGTCCTTGGCGTCGGTGCGGGTGAAGTAGGAGATGGCTTCGTCGAAGGTCACCTTGACGCGGTCGATGGGGGCGCGCCCGTCCAGGAGCTTGCGCAGGCCGGCGTCGAGGGCGGCGAGCTGCTCGGGGGAGATGGCGTCGGTGTCGCCGAGCCGGAAGGAGCAGTAGAGGCCCTTGGAGAGGGAGTGCTCGACGGCGAAGTCGCATCCGGGGAAGGTCTCGTGCGCGACCTTGGAGAGCAGGAAGGCGATGGTGTGGCGGTAGATGCGCTGGCCGTAGGAGTCGCGGTAGCCGAGGAGGCGGACGGCGCTGTCGGTCTCCAGGCGGTACTCGACGGAGACGAATTCGTTGTTCACCAGGGCGCCGAGCGCCGTGAAGCCGAGGTCCTTGAAGGCGTCGGCGTTGTTGGCCATGATCTGGCGGACCGAGGCGCCGGATTCGACCTGCAGTTCGGGGCCGTGTTCGAATTTGACGTTGACCATGCGTGGGCTCATTGGGGGTCCTTTCTTCTTTCTTCTTTATCCGCTTTTCTCTTTGCTGTTTGGTTCAGCATGGGGGTTTCCGGCGGCGGGTGCAAGGCGGAAGTGGGACGGGAGGTCAAACGTTTCGCCGGGAAAGGGGGGGGCGACGAAACGACGGAGGGACGAGGGCGGGGAGGGCGGGCTCAGGGGGGCCAAGCGCGCACTTCGGGGACGAGGGGGACGTCGAAGCGGGCGAGGACGGCGGAGGCGAGGAGGTCGGCAAGGGCGTGGACGTCGGCGGCGGTGGCGGTGGCGGGGTCGGTGACGAGGATGTTGGCGTGCTTGGGGAAGACATAGGCACCGCCGACGCGGAGCTCCTTGGCTCCGGCGGCTTCGAGGAGGGCGCCGGCAGGTTGGCGCCGTCCGCCGGGGGTGGCGGGCGGGAGGTTCTTGAAGTAGCTGCCGGCGGTGCCGACCTGGGCGGTGTCGGGGTGCTTGGAGGCGCGCAGGGCCAGGATTTCGGCGCGGCGGGCGAGGAGGGGCGCGGGAGACGGGACGGGCGTGAGGCGGAGGTGGACGCGGAGGACGGCACAGGGGAAGAGGGGGGGGCGCTGGAGGGCGGAGGAGCGGTAGGCGTAGTCGAGGGCGTCGGCGGAGAGGGTATGGAGACCGCGGGACGGGGTCCAGAGGTCGACGGCGGCCACGACGTCGGAAAGGGCACGGCCGAAGGCACCGGCATTGCCGCACACGGCGCCGCCCAAGGTCCCGGGGATGCCGGAAAAGTCTTCGAGGCCGGACAGACCGGCCGAGCAGGCATCGGCAACCAGGTCGTCAAGGAGGGTTCCGGCCCAGATGGCGACATCGGCCGAGAGTGGCCCCGCTTCCGGCGCAGGTGCCAGACGGAGGATGGAGTGGTCGGGGAGGCCGGCGTCGGCGACGAGCAGGTTGGAGCCGCCGCCGAGGGGGAGCCAGGGGCGGGAGTCGGTGGCCCAGGCCTCGAGGATGCGGAGGGCGTCGTCGGGGTTGCAGGCGGTCCGGAGCTCCCGGCAGGGGCCGCCGAGACGGAAGGTGGTGTGGTCTTTGAGATGGGGTTTCATGGAAGGGAAATGCCCGGAGCGGGGGTCGAACCCGCATGCCTTGCGGCGACGGATTTTAAGTCCGTTGTGTCTGCCATTCCACCACCCGGGCAACGTCCTCCGTTATGCCACACTCCCCCACCCTGCACAACCGGGAATTCCGCACCGCCGCGGAACGGGATCAGGCCCCCGCCCCAGGCGGAGCGATTGCCGAAAGGATGGTGGTGCGGATTTCTTCGCGGAAGACCTCCTCGGACCAGTGGGCGAGGACATAGCGGCGGGCGGCGGTCTGGATGGCATGGCGGGATGTGTCATCGCGGAGCCGGTCGAGGGCGGCGAGATAGTCGGCGGTGGTTTCGCAGGGGAAGAGACCGTTGGCAGGGGTGCAATCCTCCGACGGGACGGCCCGCAGGGCGAAGGCGGGACCGAGGCAGGCCCGGGCCTGGATGAGGGCTTCGAGGACCTTGATGCAGGAGCCGGAGCCGGAGTCGATGGGGGCGAACACGGCATGGGCACGGCGGTAGAGGTCGTCCAGGTCGTCCACCCAGCCGAGCAGGCGGACGCCCGGGATGCGGCTCCATTTGCGGGCGAGGGCCGGCGGACAGTTCTTGCCGCCGATGCGGTACTCCCATCCGGGATACGCCGCGGCGATGGCGGGCCAGTGGCGGTCGAGGAAGGCGTCGATGCCCCGGTAGTTCGGCGGATGGTCCAGCACGCCGACGGTCAGGAAAAAGCGCTCCTGCGGTCCGCAGGGGTCCGGCTCGCGCTCCGGCGGCCGCGCCAGGTTGGGGAGCACGGAGACGGAGGGGCAAGCCCGCACCTGTTCCGTTTGGTCCGGGCGCACCACCCACACGTGCCGGACCTGCCGGAAGACGCCATCCGCCCACCGGCGCATCACCGCCGCCTTGGCGCGGGCCAGGACCTTTGCGGGCCAGGTCCCGGCGGCGGTGGAGAGGATTTCCCACGGCGTGTCGTCCAAATCGACGAAAGCGGGCCCCCAGCGCCATGTCTGGTAGTAGCCGGTGAGGGTGATGTAGCGGGAGACCACGGCGTCGAACCGGATACCCTCCCACTCGCGCGGCCGGCGCAGCGGGAAGGTGGCCACCGGCTGGATTCCGGGAAAGGCACGCTGCACGATGTTGCGCTTCCACCACCGCCACGACCCGCGCCGCTCGGAGCAGACCCACGTGATCCGGCGCTCCGCGTCCACCCGCTCCCTCGAGGGGTCGAAGACGGGGATGAGGGTATAGACATCGCCGATGGAGGCGAGCGCCGCCCGGATGCGGTGGGTGCGCTGCTCGCTGCCCTTCTCCTGGACGTCGGGGTCGGTGCGGGTGAAATACAGGATGTTCGGTGGCGCCGTCATGTACTTCTCCGTTTCTGGGCATCGGCGACGAGCTGCAAGGCGTACCCCCAGGCGGTGCGGTCCCATTTCCAGACGCACTGGAGGCCGCCCCAGAGTCCGGCGTAGAGGGCGGCGGCCAAAGCAATCCGCGCCAGTGCGGGCCAGCCGGGGACGAATCCGAGCACATGCCACACGGCTGCGGCGATGGCGGCGTTGACGGCGACGTGAAGGACGAGAAAGCCGTAGGTCTTCGCCAGCGGGATCGTCCGGTCGGTCCACCACATGGCCAGCATCCAGACGAAATGCACGCCGTACATGCAACCGGTCTTGACCCACGGGAAGCGTTCGAGTCCCATCCGCGGCACCAGCAGCCAGAGGAGCGAGAAGATGGAGACGTTCATGATCACGTCCATCAGGTTCCGGCGGAACACCTTCTGCTTCGCCGCGAAGATCTGCAGCAGGATGGCGTTGTACACGATGGCGGGGAACGCGGCGATCATCCCCCGGAACAGCACCGCCGTCAGCCGCGCCGCCTCCGCCGTGTACGCACCGCGCTGCAGCAGCCAGGGAACCGCGTCCGGCGCCGCCACGAACATCAGGCAGGCCAGCGGCGTGCAGAACCACAGCATGAAGCGCGCCAGGCGTCCGTAGGTTTCGCGGAACGCCCCGTCGTCGCCCTTCGACGCCAGCTCGTTGAGCCGGATGCCGATGATCAGCGCGATCTGCGCGCTCAGCAGGTACTCCGGGACCTGCGAGAGCTTCAGCGCGTAGTTCATCGCCGTCACGAACCCCTCCGGCGCCGCCGACGCCATCAGCAGCGGCGAGAAGAGCGCCATCGCGATGACCACGATCCCCACCTCCGTGTACCCGACATCGCGCCACACCTTCCAGCGGATGCCCGGCCAGCGGAGCGCGAACGACCATCCCAGCTGCGTCCGCATCAGCCACAGCGCCACGCCCAGCTGGAGCAGGAAGCCGAGGATCATCGACTGTGCCAGCGCCACCACGCCCAGCACCTTCGAGAAGGCGAGCACGAACGCGATGTTCAGCACCCGGCAGACGACCGCCCACTTCGCCGGCAGGGAAAAGAACCGGTACGAAACCAGGATGCTGTTGGTGTACTGCGCCAGCAGCTGCAGCAGGAACAGCGGCACCACCCACAGGATCAGTCCCCGGTTCGCCTCCAGCACCACCGGATCGAACTGCGAGATCGCCGTCAGGAACCGCACCGGCGAGAGCGCCGCCAGCACCGTCAGGACCAGCGTGATCCCCCCGAACAGGAACAGGAAGAAGTTCAGGAACCGCACCGCCGACTCCGGCGATTCCTGCTCCCGACGCCGCATCGCCTCGGGGATGAGGACGGCGGAATCCAGCGAGAGCATGAACCCGCTGACCATCGTGAAGGTTCCCACGCAGTAGTTGAAGACGTCCGTCGGCGCGATGGCCCCGAAACAGTGCGCCATCACGAGGCTGAACACGAACGCCAGGCCCTGCGCCACCACCTGCAGCGCGGTCGAGGAGAGGCCTCCCCTGCGGTACGATTCCGGTTTCAGCAGGGCCATGCGCACCTCAGTCGGACAGGGCTTCCAGCAACGGCCGGATCACGTCCTGCAACGAACGCGCCCGGTACTCCTCCGCCACGGTCCGCCCCTCCGTCTGCCCCGGCTCCTTGACCACCAGCGGCACCCGCCGGTAGCGGCTGTGCGGGTCGGCGTCCTCCTGCGCATACCGGCACTCGACGGGGGCGACCGCCGGGTCCCGCCGCCACGCGTGGTCGGATGTGAACACCACCAGCGACCGGTCGAACTCCCCCGCCTCCCGCAGCATCCGCACGATGTCCCCCAGCAACGCATCCATGCGGCGCAGGTTCCCCTCGTACCCCTCCGGATCGTCCATCAATTCCGCGACTGGCCGGTGCGCCAGCTCCTCTTTCAGGCCGCCGGCATCCCACACGAACGGGTAATGGGGCACCGCGACGTGGACCAGCGCGAACAGCGGTTGGCTCCGCGCCCGCCCCAGCAGCTCCGGCAGCAGGCGCTCCGTCGCCTGCACCGCCGCCACGAACCCCTCCGTTTCGCCCATCACCGGGCGCTCCAGCCACCGGTTCAGGGCCGGGAACGCCCCCAACCACAGGTGAAGGATGCGCTCTTCCGGGGACAGCGAGGCGACGATCAGAAAGGTGGAGACCCATTCGGTCTGGTTCCCCAGCCACGTCTCGTAATCCAGATGCACCCCGCACGCGGCCCGGAAGTGGTTCGTCGCCAGCGCGAACAGCGACGGCATGTCCCGCAGGGTGCCGTTCATCGCCCGCTTCATCAGTTGCGGATACGGGGCATTCCGGAAGGGCGAATCGTCCAGCAACAGGAGGCGCGGAACGGAAACCGGCGTCTCGACCCCTTCCGCATAGCAGTTGAGATAGGTCGTCGCGGTTCCGCAGAAGGCCTGCAGGTTCGGACAGTCCTCCCGGAGTGTTCCTCCCGGGAACAGCCGGTCCTGCGCGCATTCGTCGAACAGCAGCAGGATCACGTTGGGGGCATCGCCGCGTTCCCGGTCCGCCGCCGGTGCCGGCAACGGCGTTCCCGAACCGGGCCGCGCGTGGCGCGGATACAGCAGGGCCGACACGAAGAACACGAGCCCGCACACCGCCATCCAGTCGCACAGCCGGGCCACGACCGCGGGGAACCTCCGGCGCGCCAGCGCCCAGATGCCCAGCGGCATCCCCACGTAGGCCGCCAGCTTGAAACCGGTTCCGGACAGCGCCCCGCCCGGCCCCAGGCACGCCACGCCGGACTCCGCCGCAATCATCTTGCAGGTCCGCAGCAGCAGGTACACCGCCAGCAATCCGCCCGCCGACCGCACCCAGTACGCCCCGCGCCCCCGCAACCACCGGCACGCCGCCCGGTCCAGCGCCAGGAGCGCCGCCCACACGGCGACCGCCGGCAGGCAGACCGCCAGCGCGATCGTCCACACGTCCACCCACCCCCAGCGGACCGCGAACCGCGTGTCCGCGTTTGCATATTGGTAGAATGCCGGCAGCAGGGCGGCGAACACCACGCCCCAGGCCCGGACAAACAACCGTCCTGCCGCCGCCGGCACACCGTCCTCCGGACGTCCGGTCGCGCTCACGGCCATCTCGTCGCGGTCAGGCGCCCCCGCGCGGGCGATCTTGCGGAAATGGGTTTCATGAGGCTCCGCCGCACGGCGGACCTCCGACGCACGGCACTTGCGATTACACCACACCCGACCGCCGTTTTCAAGCGGTGCGCATCCCGGCCGTCGGGTGGTGGAGAAAAAGGCCTCGGATGGCCCCTGTCCGGGAACGGCCCCCCCGGGAAACACGGGCAGAATCCGAGTGTTTTCCTTGATATCGCAAATGGGTGGAACCGGGAGGGCGGGGAGGAAAGGGCGTGGCCGCACCCCGGGGGGGCCATCATGGAGGACGTTGCGGACGCGCAGAAGTGCGTCCCTCCCCCGGCGGGGGAAAGGAGCGCCAGACATGGTGGCGCGAGCACGCCGTGCGCGCCCCCAAAGGGCGGCGGCCGGATCGGCTCGCCCGGAGAGCTCGCCCCGCGATCCTGTCCTGCATCCTCCTGCATCCGCCGGCAGGATGGAAAAGGCGGAATGGAAAAGGCTGGCAATGGCAGGGAGGCGGGGCTATGTTTCCCGCACATCCGGCCGTCCGGAGGGACATCCGGTCCAAGACATGCAACGCTATGATTCATTCGACGGGCTGCGCGGTTTCGCGGCCATCGGCATCCTGCTGATGCACTACCTTGCGAACCTGCCGCCGGAGGCAGGGCGGGAACTCGCGGCGTCCGGCCCGCTGCTGTACGGACAGGTCATCCCCTTCTTCACGTCCTTCGTCTACCTGTTCTTCATCCTCTCCGCGTTTTCCCTCTGCTGCGGCTACCTGGGGAAATTCGCGGTCCGCCGCGTCCGGATCGGCGGACGGGAAACGGCGGTGTCGGAGTTCGACGCGGAACGCTTCTATTCCCGCCGCTACGCCCGGATCTGGCCGTTTTTCGCGCTGCTGGTCGTCCTGGATGTGGCCATGGAACCCTCTGCGGACACCCTCTGCGAGGCGTTCGCCGACCTGACGCTCGCCTTCAATCTCCTGCCCAATCCGGACATCTCGGTCATCGGCGTCGGGTGGTTCCTCGGACTGGTGTTCCTCTTCTACATGGTTTTCCCCTGGTTCGCGTTCCTGCTGCGGAGCCGGCGGCGGGCGTGGTTCGCGATGGCGGCCGCCCTCGCGTTCCACGTCGTGGTGGCACGGTATTTCCTCACGGAGCGCTTCTGCACGCCGGGGCAGATCGCCGCCGCCCGGCACAACTTCGTGTACAGCTTCCCGTTCTTCCTGGCGGGCGGTCTGCTGTACCTCCACCGGGAACGGCTGGCGGTGCGTAGCCTGACGGGGCGACTGGTCCTGCTCGGCGCGGCGGTCGCCGCCAGCGTCCTCGAGTTCACCCCTTTCCGTCCGGCCCCTTTCGGTGAAAACATCCTGTACGCGGGGCTCGTCTTCGTCCTCTGGATCGCCTACGCGGCCACGGGGGGGATCGCCGTCCGCGGCTTCAAGCTGCTGGACAACCCGGCCGCGGCCTTCCTCGGCGGCCTCTCCATGGAAATCTACCTCAGCCACATGATGGTCTTCCGCGCCATCGGCAAGCTCCATCCCGAACGCTTCGTCCGCGACCCGCACCTGCTGTACTGGCTTTGGTGTGCCCTGGGGCTGGCCGGATCCGTCGCCTTTTCCTGGCTCGCGGCACGGAAGGTCCTCCCGGCCGCGGGCGCCTGGTTCCGCCGGCGGCGGACGGCCCCGGAAGGGGAGGCCGGCGGGAAATAAGGGTTGGGTTTCCGCGGCGGGTGTGATACAAGCCCCCCCATGTCGGACCATCCGGGCCGCGATGTCCGTTTCCGGGAATCCGGGAACGGCTTCGGGGTGTTGCGCGGTCCGGCCGGAACCGCACAGATGGACACCACGACCGACATTCCAGCCCCCCGCCAATCACCGAAGCGCCTGCCCGAGAGCCAGCGCTCGACGTACCAGTTCCCCGTGTACCGGTGGATCAACTGGCTGGTCGTCGCCGGATATGGGGTCGGGTTGGTCCTGATGTTCTTCGTGGGCGGCATCGTCGGCTTGCCCGCCGCCATCATCTGGCCCTTCTTCGTGGCCGTCTTCTGCGCGGGCGTGGCCTTGCTGGGGCGGCCGCGGACGCTGCTGAACTGCATGATGTTCTACTTCCTGCTCATGCCCGGCAACCGGCTGTTCGGGCTGATTCCGATCCCCCTGCCGGGGTTCGTGGACGAGCTGTTCTTCCTGCCCATCGTCGCGGTGATCGTCATGAACCTGGTCCAGCCCGTGCGGGCGGCGCAGGTGAAGGGCGGCCTCTGGTTCGCGCCGCTGTTCCTGCTGGTCGCGGCCATCAGCTGGTACGTCAACGGGAAACCGTCGCCGTTCATCACGGCCCGCGCGACCCTGATCATGCTCAAGCCCTTCCTGCTGTGGTACTACTGCCGATTGACGTCCCCTTTCGAGGACGAAAAGGAAATCCGCTTCTGGATCCGCTTCCTGCTCCTGTACGCGGCGGTCCAGTTCTTCTACAACTGCATCTGGCAGGGGGGGCCTTGGCCGCGAATCCACCCGGACTACAGCGGAGGCATGTTCGGGATGCAATCGGCCCATCTGATCGGGTACTTGAGCATCTACGCCATCTTCGGCTACGTCGCCTGGCGGTTCACCTCCGGCGCGCACGAGTCCAGATGGACGCGGCTCGTGTACGGGCTGGCCATGGTCATCGTTGTCTACGACCTGATTTTCATGACCGACACCAAGCACGGGCTGGTGATGATTCCGTTCGCGGCGGTTCCGTTCCTGATCCACCCGAAGATTCCCCTTCGCATGCGCCAAACCATGTGGGTGTTCATGGGCATCCTGCTGCTCCTTTCGGCCTTCTACATCCAGATGTTCTTCCATGGCGGCCTCAACCGGATCGTCTCCAGCGTGCGCAAGCAGATGCTGGTGAACTCGCCGAAAGCCGACGTATACAAGGCGGTGACCCTGGACTTCCACAAACTGGTGCCCTACCCGCTTTTCGGCGCGGGTCCCGGCCGGTTCGGTTCGCAGTTGAGCGTGGACAACCAGACGCCCCTCGCCCGACGGTACATCCTGCCAATCATGAACGAACGGCGGCGCTATTTCATGACCGCTGGGAAGGCGAACTACGGCGGGGGGACGCAGTTGCGCTGGCCCCAGTCGGACCTGCTGACGTTGCTGGGGGAATACGGCTGGCTGGGGGCGGGGCTGTATGCCGTGTTCTTCGGATGGGTCATCGTCCAGTTGTACCGGAAATCGTTCCGGGGCGGCACCCACAACCTGTACTTCGGGGCCACGCTCGCATCGGCCGCGACCTTGATTTTCCTGGGCATGCTGATGGTCATCATCACCCCGCTGACCTGGCCCATCACCTCCTACGTCCTGTGGGCGTTCGCCGGCCGCCTGTGGGAATACCAGCCGGCCCCGGAAACTCTTTCCGCCCCGGGCGGCGATTCCCTCCCGGCGCCGGACGAAGGACCCCGCACCGATGCCTGATCCGCCCCCCCCCGCCAGCCGGCCACGGGTCGCCTTCCTCCTGCCGGCGACCAGCCGGACACCCATCGGCGGATACAAGGTGTTCTACGGCTACGCCAATGCGCTCGCCGCGGACGGATACGGCGTTTCCATCGTCCACTCCTTCACCGGATCCGGTTGGCCGCGGACTCTTGCATGGCCCCGGGTGCGGGATGCAGCCAGAACGCTCCTCCGGAGTTTCTGGCACCGCCTCCGCGGCTGGCACCGCGCGCCGCCCTGGTTTTCCCTCGATTCCCGCGTGCGCTTCCGCGTTGCCTGGTCCCTTTCGGAATCCCGTCTGCCTCCCGCCGACCTCTATCTCGTCTCCAACGCCCGGACAGTCGCCGCCGCGCACCGCTTCCGTTCGATCCCGCCGGAGCGCCTGATCCATTTCGTCCAGGGCCACGAGACCTGGGCCCTGCCGCCCGCCGAACTGGACGCCCTTTACCGTTCGCCCGTCCGGAAAATCGCCATTTCCGGTTGGCTCGCCCGCGAAATCGAAAAGGCCGGAGGCTCCGCCACGGTCATCCCCAATGCCATCGATACCACCCGGTTCCGCATCGATGTCCTTCCAGGAGAGCGCGAGGCCCATTGCGTCGGCATGCTTTTCCATACGGCTGCGGTCAAGGACGTGGATACGGGTTTCCGCGCACTGCAACTGGCCAAGGCCCGCGAACCACGGCTACGGGCGCGGCTGTTCGGGGCAGAACCGATGAATCGCGACCTGCCGGACTGGATATCCTATGTCCGGAATCCTTCCCCGCAGCAACTGCTCGACTTCTACAACGGAATCGCCGTCTTCCTGGGCACGAGCCGCCAGGAGGGCTGGGGACTGACGGTCGGCGAGGCGATGGCATGCGGGGCCGCCGTGGTTTGTACCGACAACGACGGCTATGCCGAGATGGCGATTGACGGCAGGACCGCCAAAGTGGTGCCCGCCGGGGACGCGGAACGCATGGCCGATGCGCTCCTGGAGCTGGTGCATGACGACGCGGAACGCATCCGCCTCGCCCGCGCCGGCCATGACCACATCCAGTCGTTCACCTGGGCCCGCTCCGTCGCCCTGCTGGAAGCGCAGTTGCAGGACGCCTGGCGGGAAGGGGGTGCCGTCGGGCAATGAAAGTCCTGCTTTGCTCGAATTTCTATTATCCCCGCGGCGGCGACTGCACCTACCTGCGGACGTTGCAGGACCTCCTCGAAGCACGCGGCCACGAGGTCGGGGTCTTCTCCACGGAGCACGAAGGCAACTGGCCCGCGCCCGCGCACTCGGCCTTCGTTGCCGCCCCCGACTACGCGGCGCTGAACCGCAACAAGACGCTCCGGGGGGCCATCCTCGCCGCCCGCCGCAGCATCTGGTCGGGCGAGGTGGCGACGGCCCTCCGCCGTCTGCTTGCGCAGTGGCGGCCCGACGTGGCGCACCTCCAGAACATCCACGCGTACCTGACACCTTCCATCCTTCCGGAACTGCGCCGCATCGGCATACCCGTGGTCCAGACCCTCCACGACTACAAATGGCTCTGCCCCGACAGTTCGATGCTCCGCCCCGACGGCCGCGTCTGCGGGGCGTGCGCCGGCCGCGCCTTCCGGCATTGCATCGCCGGGCGATGCAAAAAAGGCTCGCTCGCGGCCAGCGCCCTAGCCGCCGCCGAAGGCTACTTCCACCGCCTGAAGCGGGCCTTCTCCATGATCGATGCCTGGATCGCCCCCAGCGCGTTCCTCCGCGACACCTTCGCGGCGCACGGTCTGGATGCTGGGAAAATCCACGTCGTCCGCAACCCCTACCCCGGCGGTGGGCGCGACGCGATGGCCACGCGCGACGGCGGCTACGCGCTGTACGTCGGCTCGCTTGCCGCCATCAAGGGGGTCGGCGTGCTCCTGGAGGCGCTCAAGGACGTTCCCGGCCAGGAACTGCACATCGTCGGCGGCAGCTCTCCTGAGGAGGGAGCCGCGCTGAAGACTCGTGCGGAGGAGCTGGGCGTTGCCGGCCGCGCGTTGTTCCTCGGCCCCCTGCACGGGGAGGCGCTTTGGAGGGAACAGGCGGGCGCCCGCTTCGGGGTGGTTCCGAGCGTGTGCCCCGAGGTCCTGGGATACGCCGCGATGGAAATGCTGGCCATTGGCAAGCCGGTGGTCGCTTCGGCCATCGGCGGCATTCCCGAGCTGGTCCGCGACGGCGAAACGGGCCTGCTTTTCCCCGCCGGCGACGCGGCGGCTCTCGCGGACCGGATGCGGCGGCTGGCCGGCGACGCGCCGCTCGCCGGACGTCTGGGCGCCGCCGGGAAGGCCCTTGTGGCGCGCGAATGTTCCGCGGAAACGCATTTCTCCCGGGTCATGGCGGTGTACCGGGCCGTCGGAGCGGAGGGATGACGATGTCCCGGACGCGGGAAATCTGGGTGGATGCCGTGAAGGGCCTGGCGTGCGGCCTGGTGGCGGCCGGACACGGGTTCCAGGGGTTGGTTGCGGCCGGCCTCATGGACGCGAGCCGGCCTTGGGCATGGTTCAACGATTCCATCTACTGCTTCCACGTCCAGCTGTTTTTCCTGTGCAGCGGGTACCTGTGGCAGCGCTATGGCCGCAGTTCGGGGATGCCGGAACACGCCCGTGCGGCCTTGGGCAAGATATGGTTGCTGGGGGTTCCCTACGTTTTTTTCACGGTCCTTTCCTGGGTCTTGAAGCGGCTCTGCGCCGCCTGGGTGAACCACGGGGCCGGAGGGCTCTTCCGGTCGCTGTTCGTCGAGCCGATCGCCCCCTATTGGTATCTGGCGGCGCTGGCCTTGCTGTTCGTGCTGCTGCCGCGCATGCCGGGGGCGCGAGCGTGGATGGTCCTGGCCGCGGCCGCCACCGCCGCCAAGGCGGCCGGGATCGCGTTCGGTTCCGCGGCATGGTGTTTCCCCGCGCGGACCGTGGCGCAGAACGCGTTCTGGTTTGCCGCGGGCATGGGATTGGCCTTCCGGGATGCCGGGGTCCTGCGCGGCCGCGCCATGCGCCGGGCGGGAAGCCTGTGCGGTCTGGCGTTTCTCGCGGGCACCGCGGTTCTGGCGCATGGCGGGATTCCCATGTACGGCTGGGTCCGGTGGGGGCTGGGCCTGTTGGCCTGCGCGGCCGTGCTGGTCTGGGCCGCCGGACGGACGCGAGCCGGTTTCTGGGAGTGGATGGGCCGGAATGCCCTGCCGATTTTCCTGATGCACACCTTTTTTGCCTCCGCCATCCGGATGGGGTTGCTCGCCCTCGGCGTCCGCTCGCCATGGCTCCACGTCCCGGCCATGTTCGCCGCCAGCGTCGCGGGTCCCCTCGCCGCCATGAACCTGATGGAACGGATGCGGCTGGACGGCCTCCTCGACCCCCGCCGCCGGCAGGCCCGGCACGGCTTGCGGGCATGACGCGAGCGAGGTTTGGGCTTTCCATGGAGGGGGCGGGTGCGCTACGGTGGCGGGACAATGGACTTTGACGGACAACGAACGGACGCGGACCCCCCGCTGGCGAGCGTGGTCATCGTGTGCATGAACCACATGGCCAACCTCCGCCGTTGCCTGCCCAGCCTCAAGGCCAACACGTCGGTCCCGTTCGAGACGCTGGTCGTCGCCTACCGCTTCTCCCCGGAGAACCTGGCGGCGGCACGGGCGGAGTTCCCGTGGGCAACATTTGTCGAAAGCAACGAAATCCGCGGCTTTTCCGAAAACAACAACCTTGCCTTGCGCCGGGTCCGCGGCAAGTACTGCTTCGTGCTCAACGACGACACGGAATTGCGCATGCCCGCCATCGACCGGCTGGTCGCGGACTTCGACCGCCTCCCGCCCGACGCCGCCATCGTCAGCCCGAAAATCCTCTGGCCCGACGGCCGCACCCAGGTCTGCGGCGTGCCGCGCAAGGACTGGCGGCACGTCACGCTCCAGATCTTCCGCCTGTGGAATCCCGTGAAGGCCCCCGGCACAAACGGTACCGGCCTCTTCCACTCGTTCAACGTCTGCGGGGCCGCCTTCCTGATCCGCACCGATGTCTTCCGCGCGCTGGGGGGATTCGACGAACGGTTCTTCTTCTGCCCCGAGGACATCGCCCTCTCCACCGCCGCCAACCGCGCCGGCTTTTCGGTGTGGGTGGACGCGGACGCGGAGGTGGTGCATGACGGCGGCATGAGCGGAAAAAGCCTCTCCCCGATGCAGGCCGCGACCCGGCCGGCCGCCGTCGCGGGCGCCCTCCTGTTCTACGGCGACACGCCGGCGCGCCGCCTCGCCCTCCGCGCCGCCCATGCCCTCGCCTATTCCCTCAAGTGCCTGTTCCATTCGGTCCGCGGCGCGCTCCGCCCCCGCCCCAATGCCGATTCCATCCTCGCCGCCGGCGACTGGAGGGCCGTTCTCGCCTGTTTCTCTTCCAAAACCCCGAAGGAAATCTTCCTCCATCACGCCGCCGCCCTCCAACGCAGGGAGAATCGCCATGGACATTGACGCCGCCCGCGCGCGCCTGCACGCCCTCGAACTGAAAATCGCCCTCGAAATCAAGCGGATTTGCGAGCAACACCGCCTGCGCTATTTCCTGATCTACGGGACGCTCCTCGGCGCCGTCCGACACGGCGGCTTCATCCCGTGGGACGACGACATGGACATCGGGATGCCGCGCGCCGACTACGACGCCTTCGCCGAGGTTTGCCGGACCGCGCTGCGGCCGGAGTTCCTCTACCAGTCCTGGGACACCGATCCGTCCTACCCCTTCCCGGCCGCCAAGCTCCGCCTCCGGGGAACCCACACGCGGGAACAATTCTCGATCGCGGGGGCGGAAGACGGAATCTACGTGGACATCTTCCCCTTCGACGCGGTCCCGGATGGCGGGTTCGCCCGCCGCATCCAGTCCGCCACCCGCTTTCTCGGCAAGCGCCTGCTCTGGATGAAGAAAGGCTACGGCCGCTGCATCCGGGACGAGTCGCCCGCCAAACGCGCAAAGTACGCCCTGGCGGCCGGCGCCGTCCGGTTCCTCCCCTACCCTTGGTTGAAGCGGCGGATGGCGGAGTCGATGGTCTGCCACAACGGCCGTCCGACCCGCTTCGTGATTGCCCCCGGGGACTACCCCGCCGCGCGCGAACGCATCGAGCGGCGCTGGCTCGGGGCGCTGGAACCCGTTCCGTTCGCCGGCGAAACGTTCCCCGCCTTCGCCGAACGCGATGCCTACCTGCGCCACCTCTATGGCGACTACATGGCCCTTCCCCCGGAAAGCGCCCGGCGCGGCCATGCCTTCCTCCACGTGGATTTCGGCCCATACGGCGGAGAAAGCGGCGAAGCCCCCGCATTTGAAGCTTGACGCCAAGGGGCGGGTGGGCGCAGGATGGATGCTTGTCGTATTAACAAGCAACAGTGTCCCCTCGAACAGGAACGAGCCCCATGTTCAGCTGGCTTTTAGGTCATTTTTCCAACGATATCGGCATCGATCTGGGTACCGCCAACACCCTGGTCTACGTCAAGGACCGCGGCATCATGCTCCGCGAGCCCTCCGTCGTCGCCATCCAGCAGGGCACCCACCGCGTGCTCGCCGTCGGCGAGGAGGCCAAGCGCATGCTCGGCCGCACCCCCGGCAACATCGTCGCCATCCGCCCCATGAAGGCCGGCGTCATCGCCGATTTCGAAGTCACCGAGGCCATGCTCCGCTACTTCATCCGCAAGGCCCACAACCGCCGCTGGGTCGTCCGCCCGCGCATCATCATCTCGGTTCCCAGCGGGATCACCGAGGTGGAGAAGCGCGCCGTGCGCGACTCCGCCGAGGCCGCCGGCGCCCGCGAGGTGTACCTCATCGAGGAGCCCATGGCGGCCGCCATCGGCGTCGGCCTGCCCGTCCAGGAGCCCGCCGGCAACATGATCGTGGACATGGGCGGCGGCACCACCGAGGTGGCCATCATCTCGCTGGCCGGCATCGTCATCAGCCGCAGCGTGCGCGTGGGCGGCGACGAGATGGACGAGGCGATCGTCCAGTACCTCAAGCGCGTCTACAACCTCATGATCGGCGAACGCACCGCCGAGGAAATCAAGATCGCCATCGGCTCGGCCTACCCCCTCGGGGAGGAGATGAGCTACGAGGTCAAGGGCCGCGACCTGGTCGCTGGCCTGCCCAAGACGCTGACCATCACCTCGGACGAGGTGCGCGAGGCGCTGCAGGAGCCGGTGTCGGCCATCATCGAGGCCATCCGCATCACGCTGGAACGCTGCCCGCCGGAGCTCTCGTCGGACCTGGTGGACCGCGGCATCGTGCTCGCGGGCGGCACCAGCCAGCTGCGCGGCCTGGACAAGCTGATCGCGGAGCACACGGGCCTGCCGGTCCACGTCGCCGAGGACCCCCTCGTGGCGGTCGCCGAAGGCACCGGCGTCGTCCTCCACGAACTGAACTTCCTCCACAAGGTCGCCGCATCGTAAGGCAGCGAACGGGGGGGGGACAAGCGCGGCAAGCTGCGCGTGAAGTCGTTCGCCGGCGCTTGCAGTCGCCAACGGAGGAGCATCGTCGTCCCCTCAAAAGGGATTCGCGTTTCCGTGCGACCTTTCACGGCGGACGCGCAGAAGCGCGTCCCTCCCCCCCATCCGCGCCTGCCGACGGCGCCCACGCCGTCAAACACACAGAAGGAATATGGGGAGGGTCGCGCTTCCGCGCGACCATGCGGGTGGAATGCTTTCGGAATGCGACCGGAGATACCCCCCAGACACGAGGTCCAACACGCCGTTTTCCATACTCCCAACCATACACCAAATCCATGGAAACATTTGGTGTTTTCCTTGATATCGCGAGTTGAAGGCAACGCGAGAGGGCGGGGGCGAACGGGCGGCACGAGGGGGGCACCCCTCGCACGGGGGTGTGTCAGGGGATGGGAGCGCGGGAGAGCGTGAGGAGGCGGAGGGCGGAGGGGGGGGATTCGCGGCGGAGCTGGCGGAAGCAGGCGCCTTGCTGGATGAGGGGAATCAGGGGGGCGGGACGGCGGACCTGGCAACCGCAGACGGCGTCGAAGCCGAGGGTGAGGGCGCCCGGGGTCAGGGGGGCGGAGGGACCGACGAGGATTTTGCGGGAGGAGGGAGCGGCGGCGAGGATGGGGTCGAGGGTGTCGTTGAGGAGGGTGGCGGCGGTGATGCACAGGATGTCGCAGGCGGCCAGGCGGCGGGCGCGGGCCGGTGTCAGGGCGAAGCCGGTGGTCGGGGATTTTTCGAAGATGTCCAAGCGGTAGCCGTCGGCCCGGAGGGAGTCGATGAAGGGGAACCAGCCGACGATGCCGATTCTGGGGCCGTGGGCGTGGCTACGGAGCCAGTCGGAGGCGTTGGAGGGGGTGAGGCCGGGCCCGCGGGCCGGACGCGGCAGGATGGCGTTCAGGGCGGCCAGGCCGACGCTGCGGGCGGGTGACGGGGGTTCGAGGACGTTCTCGGCCAGGGTGCGGGCGGTCAGGGAGGTGAGGTGGCCAGCGCCGGGCATGTTCTGGGAGTGGCGGCCGTGGGTAGGTAGGTCGGCGAACTGGGTGGAGGCCAGGCCGGTACCGACCGGGGTCTCGACCAGGGTCCAGAAGGGGCCCATGACGACGCGGCGGACGGGGATGCCGTCTTCGGGGATTCGGGAGAGAAGGGTTTCGAGGAAGGTCATGGAGTCCGATTCTTTCGATGGTTTCGAATATTTCGCTGGAATCGATGTCGGCGGGTGGGGAACAAAAAAGCCGGGCGCGTGGCCCGGCTCGTTGCCCGGTGGGGCGTGCTCAGTCTTCGTCGGCGGAGGCGGTCTCGATGCCGGTGCCGGGGAGGGCCATGCCTTCCTGGTGGACGGGGCGGCCGGCGGGGTCGACGAGGCGGGCGGTGACGAAGATGAGGAGGTTCTTCTTCTGGCTGTAGGAGCCTTCGGAACGGAAGAGCCAGCCGAGGAGCGGGATGTCGCCGAGGATCGGAATCTTGTCCTTGACGGTGACGAGCTCTTCGCGGATCAGGCCGCCCATGACAACCGTCTGGCCGTCCCAGATGACGAGGGAGGTGGTGACGTTGCGGGAGGTGAAGACCGGCATGGGCTGGTTGAAGTAGTAGTCGCCGACGGCGCCGCCGTACTGGATCCAGTCGGAGAGTTCGCAGACTTCCGGAGCCATGACCAGGTCGATGGTGTAGCCATCGGGACCGACGGTCGGGGTGACGTTCAGGATGACGCCGGTTTCACGGGTCTGGAAGTCGCCCGGGGTGCTGACGGCGGCCAGCTGCTGCCAGGTGTTGCCGACTTCGTTCTCCTGGTCGATCGTGATGATTTCGGAGTCGAATTCCATCGGGTAGATGATTTCGCGGACGACCTGGATCTGGGCGTTGACGCCGGAGCGGGTGGTGACGCGCGGGGCGCTCAGCAGGTCGCTGCCGCCGTGCTGGGAGAGGGCCTGGATGACCATGGTCACGTCCGGATTCGTCAGCACGGAGGAGAAGGAGGCGATGTTGCCGAGAGTGGACTGGGTGGCGCTCTGCACGACGGAGGAGACGGGGGCGATGAGGCCCTTGTTGGAGTCGCTGGCGAAGAAGCGGTTGCCCTGGGTGATGCCGTTGGGATTGGCGTTCATGCGGATCTGGCCGCCGGAACCGTCCTTCTTGGAGGCGATTTCGTAGTTGTCGTTGAGAATCCACTGGAAGCCGAGTTCTTCGAGGTCGTTCTGGCCGATTTCGATGAAGCGGGCTTCGATTTCGACCTGGTTGGGAATGACGTTCAACTGCTGGAGGATGCGCTCGAAGGTTTCGAGGTTGTCCGGGGTGTTGTTGACGATCAGCTGGGAGATGGCGGCGTTGTAGCTGATGGTGGCGCCGGTGGGGAACTTGACGCCGGCCCGTTCGAAGAAGTCCTTGACGTCGCTCTTGGTGGTCTGGACGCGGCCGCCGAGGCCGACGAACTCTTCGTCGCGCTCGTCGGCGGTGGAGCCCTGGCGCTCGACCACGACATCCATGAAGGAGGGCTGCACGGGATACATGCGGGAGACGAGCTTGGAGACGGGGGCGTCCATGCGGGTGATGATGACGGCGGTGTCTTCGACGCGGTACTTCAGGCCGGCGACTTCGGTGATGTACTTGATGGCGTCGAGCATGGAGATGCGGCGGAGGTTGAGGGTGATGGGGGTGACGCCGCCGGAGGAGCCGGAGGAGTAGGAGGACGAGGAGGCGGAACCGAAGTCGTCGCCGCCGAAGTCGCCCCAATCGTCGAACCCGTCGGAGGCGGGGGCAGCGGCGGGAGCGGCGGCGGCGGAAGCGCCGGAGTCGCCGAGGTTGAGGATGATGTTGACGCCTTCCTTGTCGGGATCGGCGGAGATGGAGGCATCGACGAGGTAGTTGACGACGTCGGCGATGTTGGCCTGGCGGAATTCGAGGGAGGGGATGATGATCTTCTGCATCTTCTCGTTCAGGCGGTCGCCATCGACGCGGGAGTCGACGGCCTTGCCGGGAGCGGACTCCTTGGGCAGGTCGATCTGGGCACGGACGGGCGGGGAGAAAGCGCGGCGGACGTCGGTGACCATGGCCTGGCGGGAGGCCTGGAAGTTGACGGAGGCGAGGTCGTACTTGTTTTCCTCGATCTTGCGGATGTAGCGCATGGCGGACTTGTGGTAGGGGTCGATGACGAGAATCTGCTCGAAGAGGGCCTTGGCGCGGTCGTAGTCGCGGAGGCGGTACCACTGGCGGGCTTCCTTGTAGAGGGTCTCGGTCTTGTTGAACTTCTCGATGGTGGCCTGCTGCTTCTCGGGCGGGGTGGGAAGGAGGGCGAGGGCTTCGAGCTTCTTGAGTTTCTTGTCGAGGTTGAGGGCGCCGGAGTGCGTGGGGGCGGCCTTCAGGGCGTCGTCGAGGAACTGGCGGGCCTCGGGCAGGCGCTCGTTCTTCTGGACGAGGGCGCGGGCGCGCAGGTACTTGGCTTCGGCGAGGCCCCAGGAAATCTGGGTGCGGTCGGCTTCGTTCTGGGGCCGCTCGGGCAGTTTTTCGAGGGCGGCGGTGAAGGAGGCGTCGGCGGCGACGATGTCTTCGGCGCTCAGCTGGCGGAAGCCTTCCTCGGAGGCCTTGAGGGCGTCGGCTTCGTCGGACTGGCGGCGGATTTCTTCCTGCTTGGCGAGTTCCTTGGCGAGCTTCTTGAGTTCGGCGGGGGAGAGCTCCTCTTCCGCGGGAGCGGCGGCGGCCTTGCGGCTGGCGGCGGCCGGAGCGGCGGCGGGGGCGGAGAAATCTTCGTCGGCGGCATCGAAGGAACCGAAGTCGTCGTCGGCCGGGGCGGCGGCGAAACCGTCGTCCGCGGGCGCGTCGCCGAAATCGCCGAAGCCGTCGTCATCGGCGGCGGCGGCGAAATCCTCGGCGGGGGCCTCGGCAGCGGGCTCGTCGCCGAAGAGGTCGTCCATGAAATCGTCGGCCCCGCCGGCGGCCGCGGCGGCTTCTTCGGCTACCGGGGCGGGAGCGGCGGCGATGTCGGCGAAGGGATCTTCGTCGGCGGCCTCGGGAATGGCATCGAATCCATCGTCGGCGAAGGGGTCTTCTTCGACGGCGGCGACTTCTTCGACGGCGACGGCGGCGGGCTCGGCGGCTTCGGCCGCGAAGTCGGCGAATTCGTCGGCGGCTTCGGCGACGTCGGCCGCGGCGGCGTCCGCGGCTTCGGCCGTTTCGGAGACGGTCTCGGCGACCGGCTCGTCGAAATCGCCGAGCATGGCGTCGAGATCGAAATCGTCGTCCTGGGCAAGCGCACTCAAGCCCAGGGAAAGGGAAAACACTACTGCCGCAACGATGCACCGTTTCATTATGGATTCCTCCTTCATGACACGGACGGCGGAAAGGCACTCCCAATCCGCGACCGTGTCGAAATTCAGTTTTTCTTGCTCAACAACCTTCATGTTTTCTCAAGGAAAATCGCCAAACGGGGAAGCGGACGCCTGGGGTTGGGCTTGGGGCCCGCCCCGGCGTTCCGCGTCCGTCATCATGGGGACGGCGACGGTTTCCTGCGTCTGCTCATTCTGGATTACCACGCCATCGCGCCTGATGTCAATGACCTTGTACGTCTTCCCGTCGAATTCGAACGTGTCGTGGAGGCGCTTGGGCGGACGGATCGGCTGGCGGTTGAGAAGGGAGACGAAGAGGATGACGCGGTCTTCCTCGGTGACGGGGCGGCCCTTGACGAGGCGGACGGCGCGCTTGTCGGCCTGGCGGACCAGGATGAGGGTTTCGCCGCCCTGGGCGTCGGGGTCGAAGGACTCGATCTTGTAGCCCATCACGATGTCGCCGAGCTTCTGGAAGTACGTGCGCTCGAGCGACTGGAGGTTGAGCTGGAAGCGCTTCCCGTCGTCGAATTCCGAGACACTGACGAAGCGGAGATGGAAGGGGACGGGCCGGATGCCGGCGACGCGCAGCTTGACGATGGGCGGCGGGAAGCTGGCGGGGTCCTTGGGATCCATGTTCGCGAGGAATTCTTCGAGGTTGGTGAAGCCGTCGCCGTCGAGGTCGCCGTAGGCGTCGTCGGCGTTCTGGGGATCGAGGCCGAGGGCGATTTCGACCTTGTCGGGGATGCCGTCGCCGTCGGTGTCGAGCTTGTCGGCATCGAAGATTTCGGGCTGGGCGGCGAGGCAGAAGGGGCATTCGACGGCGTCGTACCGGATGGGGCGGCCGCACTTGATGCAGGCGACGCGGATGTCGCTGACGGCGACGTGCGCGGGCAGCTTGAGGGGCTCGGTGGCGGCCTGGCGGGCGTCGGCGAGAATCTGGTCGAAGCCCTTGGTGTCCTTGAGTTCGACGGCGTTGCCCTTGAGGCCGACGCGGGCGAGGGCGCGCTGGACGTCGCCCTTGGCCGCGAGGATGCGCCCGACGAGCAGGACGCAGGAGACGAGCAGGCCGAGCATGAGGATCAGGAGAATCAGCTTGGCGTAGTTGTTCTTGAACCAATCGTTCTTGCCTTGGATGGTCTGGCTCATTTCGACTCCTCCTCCGTGCCGTCGGCGTCATCGTCGCCGCGGGCCGGTTCGACGAAGCGGTACAAATCGATTTCGAGGCGGATTTCCGGGATTTCGCGCCCGGCGATGACGCGCAGGTCGCGCGGCAGGGGTTCGTTTTCCTTGACCTCGGGGCCGCCGGGGCCGCGCACGGGCGGCGGGGCCTGCCATCCGCCGGGGCCGAAGGACGGCGGCGGCTGGCCGGCGGGCGCGCCGGGATCGGGCTGGACGATGACGACGGGCCGGTTGGGGTTGACGAGGTCCATGCGGGTCACGACGGTGAACGGCGCGCCCTTGGCGAGGCGGTCGAGGACGGCCTGGATGGCGGCGTCCTTGGCGCGGAAGCGCAGGATGTAGTGTTCCTTGGTGAAGAGCCCGTCGGGGTCGGTGTAGAGCGCCTTCGCGGCGGCGGCCGCGTCGGCGTTCTCTTCCTCGCCCCCGCGCCCGCGGCGGCCGCGGCGGGAGGACATGTCGGACTCGGCCTCGGCGGAGGGGCCGCCGGCGGCCTTCTCGAACTCGGTGCGTTCGACGCCGAGGAGCTCGCTGATGCCGGACTCGTAGAGGATGTGGCACAGCTGGGTGACGCCCTGGAGCTGGCTCATCAGGCGCGGCATTTCGTCGGGATCGGGCAGCGACCCGGCGACGTAGCGCTGGAAGCCGAACGGGAACTGCACGGGAATCGCGACGGACTGCGCGCGGGCCTCGCGGATGAGCTTGGTGAGGCTTTCGGCGAGCAGGCGGCGGAAGCGGTCCTGGTCGACGGTGCCGACGGCTTCCTGTCCCTTGCTCATGCTGGAGAAGAGGCTGTCCTGGTACGCCGTGTAGACCTCGAGCTGGGAGTCGAGGCGGTTGACGTTGGAGGCGGAGGGGAAGGGCTTGCGGTCGGTGAGCTTCTTGAGCTTGGTGCCGACCGAATCCATCGACTCGATTTTCTCGGCGTAACCGCCCTGCTGGACGAAGAGGAACGAACCCGCCCCGAGCAACAGCACGAGCGAAACCGCTCCCCCGACAATCAATGGCATGTGTTTGCGGCTCATAGTTCCTGCGGTTCCTCCAGTATGGCGCGAATCCTGAACTCCAACGTGCCGGCGTCGTCGCGGGCCGGCTGCCACGTGATTTCGGTCTTGTCGGAGAACGGGGCGGTTTCGCGGAGCTTGTCGCGGTAGACGGTGATGGCGTCGCGCGTGCCGACCTCGTCCTTGTAGGCCATGCCCTCGATGTCGATGGCGGCCAGGCGCTGGCCCTTGGGCGCGGCGACCGCGGCGGCCTCGGCCTCGGCCTGGCGGGCGCGGGCGCGGCGGGCGGCGCGAGGGTCTTCCTCTTCCTTGGGGGCTTCCTCGGCGAGCTTGTCGACGGGGGTGATCTTGGTCAGCCACATGCCGGGCGGCAGCGGCTTGGCGAGTTCGCCGTACAGGCGCCGCCAGGCCCCGCGGCGGAGCTCCAGGTCGGCGAGCTTGCCGATCTTGCGCTCGACGTCGCCGAGTTCGGCCTCCTTCGCGATCACGCTCTTTTCCACGCGGGAGAGTTCGTCGACGCGGCCCTGGATCTTCTCCTCGGCCCCGCCGACCGCGCCCGACATGCGCGCGAAGAACGCGATCCACACGCCCAGCGTCAGCAGCGCGACCGCGACGGACGCGGCGAAAACCGGCAGCTTGCGCGCGAATTTCTTCTCTTCCTCCACCTGCGGCGGAAGCAGGTCGATCTCGACCGGGCAGGTGTGCAGGCGGCGCAGCGCCAGGCCCACCAGCGGGCCCATTTCGCAGGCGTGCGCGCCGATGTCCTCGGTGGGGATCGATTCGGCGACGGCGACGTTGTTGAAGGGGTTGAAGTAGTCGGTTTCGATGCGCAGTTTTTCGCGCAGGAAGGTGTCCGTGTAGGGGATGACCGACGAGCCGCCGGTGAGCAGCAGCAGCTCGGGCTTGTTCCCGCCGCTCTGGCTGCGGTAGAAGTTCAGCGAGCGGTTGATTTCCTGGTGCAGGCGCGTCATCATGCTGCGGACGCTCTTGGAAACCTTGTCCACCGTCTCGCTCTGCGGCCCCTCGTAGGCGCCGCCGAAGGCCACGTACGCGTGCGCCTTCTTCATCGCCTCCGCGTCGTCGAACGAGATGTTGAACTCGTTCATGATCGACTGCGTGATCGTGTTGCCGCCGACCGGCACGTTGCGGATGAAGACGCGCCCCGCCTCGATGAACACCAGGCTCGTCGAGCGCGCGCCGATGTCCACCACCAGCGTGCACGCCGGGAGGTTGTCGTAGTTGTAGCGGACCGCGTTGTAGAGCGCCGCGGGGGCCACGTCCACCAGGTCCGGCTGGAGCCCGGCGAACCGCACGCAGTCGCAGAGATTGTTGATGATTTCCGACTTGATGGCGGCCAGCATGATGTCCACCGACCCGTCCTGGCCGCTGATCAGCTGGTAGTCCCAGACCACCTCGTTCATCGGGAACGGGACGTTCTGCTGCGCCTCGTACTGGATGACCTGGTAGATCTTGTCCGCCTGCACCTCCGGCAGCGGCTGGAAGCGCGTGAAGACCGAGTGGCCCGAAATCGTCAGCAGCACCGGTCCCGGCTTGCAGCCCGACTCGCGCAGCAGGTCGTGGATCGTCGTGATGATGTACTGGGAGCGGTCCGTGTCGCCCTGCGGGTCCACGCCGAGGTCGCTCACCGCGTAGCGCGTCATTTCCAGGCCGCCGCGGACCTCCACAAACTCGGCGAGCTTGAGGCTGTGCGACCCGATGTCCAGCGTCAACAGGGGCTTTTTGGCCATGACGGATACTCCTTGCTGCTTGCCTTCCTCAGCGTCCGGCCGACGACGGCTTGATGCACGGATACGAATCGAAATCGATCACCGCGAACGGCGTCTGTCCCCGGTGTAGCAGCACCCCGTCCACGGGCGAGAAGCGGTCCCACCAGTTCGCGGTGGAGGCGCTGGACTCGCTGGCGACGACGCGGCCGTCGGCCTTGACGATCACGGCGACGAACTTCGGCACGCCGACGCGGCTGAGCGTGTCCGGATGCAGGAACACGTCGCTGAGGTGGCGGCCCTTCGCGAGGTTCACGTAGGTCACCGTGTTGCGGTACATCACCTCGGGATGCTTCGCGCTCTTCTCCACGTACACGTACGTCGTGAACTCCAGCTCGTCCGTCCATTCCGCGTCCGTCTCGAACTCCGTGCGCGCGCACCACCACGTCTTGGCGACCGGCAGGCTCGGGCCGTGCTTGATTTCGAACGCGGGCGTCGTTTCCTTGACCGGCTTGAGCGAGCGGATCTTCACCCCGCCGGCCGAAACCGCGCCGCCGCCCATGGCGGACATCGAAGAAGAGGAAGCAGGGGAAGCGGTGGACGGCAACCGCGGCGGCAGAGCCAGCGCCACGGCGGCACTCCCCAGCAGCAGGGCACAGCAGACGGACCATTTCGCGACGCGGGAACGGGCGCAACTCATCATGACAAACTCTCCTGTCCAAACCGTTTCATGCAACTCCGACATCCACACCGATGTCTTGTGCGCACTATAGCCATCCCTCCCGCCCAGCGTCAACCGCCATTTTGCCCCCGCCGCGTTTTTCCGCCCGCCCCCCCGCCGCTCCCCTTCCCCGCCCCGTCCGCGGGCCCATTTGGGAATACGGAAAACATGCCTGTTTTCCCCACTTTTCCTACCATCCTCCCCCCATGAAAAACCGCCCCCGCCGCCCCGCCGGACGTTTTCCAACCATTGGAAAACTTTTTTCCAACCATTGGAAAAACCGGGCCGGATTTTCCAACCATTGGAAAAAAAGTTTCCAATCATTGGAAAATCCGCGAAAATGTTTTCCAATCATTGGAAAATGCACGGAAATTTTTTCCAATCGTTGGAAAACCGGTGCAACGGAGGTTGCGGCGGGCGATTTTGCTCTTGACCGGGAGCGGGGGGGATGGTTGGATGGAGGTTTCGCCGCAGGGGTCGGATGGACCCCGCGGCGGGCACGAACATGAAAACCAGCGAAGTCATCTTGATGTTGTTCCAGGTCCTCGGAGGCCTCAGCCTGTTCATCTACGGGATGAACGGCATGACCGGCAATCTCCGCGCCGCCGCCGGCAACTCCCTCCGCGACATCCTCGCGAAGGCCACGCGCAGTCCCGTCCACGGGGTCGTGTTCGGCGTGGTCGTCGGCTTCCTCGCCCACTCCGGCGCCGCCATCAGCATGCTCGCCGGGTTCATCAACGCCGGCGTCATGTCGCTCATCCAGTCGCTCGCGCCCATCTACGGGGCCAACATCGGGACGTCGCTGTCGAGCCAGGTGATTTCGTTCAACATCACCCAGTATTGCTGGGTCGCCATCGGGATCGGGTTCCTCGCGCGCTCGTTCATACGGTCGGAGCGGTGGAGCAAGCTCGGCGACGCGGGGATCGGCTTCGGCCTCCTCTTCCTCGGCATGGCGACGATTTCGCACGCGATCGCGCCGCACAAGGAGCTGCTGGCGCCGTACCTCTCGGGCATCCGCGGGGACGTGTGGACGTGGCGCCTGGCGGGCGTGGGCATCTCGACGGTGCTGACGGCGCTGCTGACGTCGTCGGGGGCGATGATCGGGCTCACGTTCGCACTGGCGACGGCGGGGGTCTTCACGGAGTTCCACCAGGTCGCGGTGATCATCCTGGGCGCGATGGTCGGCACGTGCATCGTGCCGGTGATGGCGTCGCTGCCGATGCGCATCGCGGCGAAGCGCGCGGCGCTCGCGCACGTGCTCTTCAACGTGGTGAACGTGGGGCTGGCGCTGTCGGCGTGGCCGTGGCTGATGCGCTTCTGCGAGTGGTCGGCGCCGGGCAACCTGGTGCGCCAGGGCGCGAACCTGCACGTGCTGCTGATGACGGCGGGCACCCTCGTGTTGCTGCCGCTCTCGCGCGCGTTCATGCGGTTCATCCTGTGGATCACGCCGTCGAAGGAGCCCGAGCCGGATCCGTCGTTCCTGGAGGAGAAGCTGCTGGTGAAGCCGGAGGCGGCGCTGGAGGCGGTCATCAAGGAGCTGCGGCGCATGGCGAAGATCTGCGTGGACAGCATGATGGTCAACGGGCACCTGATCCTGGAGCCGAGCCAGCCGCTGTACCGCAAGCTGATGGCGAACGAGGAGGTCATCAACGAAATCCGCCACTCGATGGAGGCGTACCTCGGGCGCCTGACCCGCCGCTACCTCTCGCGCCGCCAGACGCTCTTCGTCCAGCACCTGCACAGCTGCATGAAGGACATCGAGCGCATCGGCGACCACCTCGCCCACATCGGCGACACCTCCGTCGAACGCATGCGCATCAAGGGCGCCCTCGTGCCGGAAGACCTCTTCAAGACCTGGTTCATGCTCTTCTGCTCCGCCAAGCGCGTCATCGCGATGATGGCGGACTCATTCGGCCAGACCGACGAGCCCTTCCAGAAGACCGCGCTGAAGATCCTGCGCGCGCGCGACGCCTACATGATCCAGTCCATGGACGCCAAGGCCGACTTCGTGGGCGCGAGCCGCGAGAAGCGCATCTCGCCCGTCGCCGGCTACTACCTCAACCGCTACGTCGAAGACCTCGACCGCCTTGTCCGCCGCGCCAAATCCGTCGCGTTCTCCGAGCGGCAGCCCGACTTCTGGGTCAAGCAGACCAAGCTGGAGAAGAGCGTCGGCGACCCCGGCGAGTACGAGCCGGCGAAGCCCGTCGACCCCAGCGCCTACCTCAAGATGCTGCGCCAGGCGACGCCCTTCGACGACTCCGACCTGCCCGAGGAAATCACCTCCCACATCCCCGCGCGCGCCCCGCACTCCGCCCCCGACGGCGAATGGACCGCCACCGAGGACGACGACGCGCCCGACACCGACGAAGACCCCGACGCCGCGCACGGCATCCGCCCGCCGCCGTCCGTCCCCCACCCTTCCGACGCCGCCAAACCGCGCGAGGACTCCCCGTGATCCGGATGGCCATGCGGGTCGAGACCGCCCGCGCCCTGCCCGCCGGCGAACGCGTATACCTCGCCGGATCCCCCGCCACCATGGGGCGCTGGGACCCCGCCGGCGTGCCGCTGCGGCGCACCGCCGACCGCACCTGGGAGGCCGACGTCCTCTTCGAGGCCCCGGGCCCCTTCGAATGCAAAGTCACGCGCGGCAGCTGGGACACCGAGGCCGCCGACGAATTCGGCCACATCCCCGCCAACGCCCACCTCGAAGCCGTCCCCGACGGCACCGTCACCCTCCGCGCCGCCGGCTGGAAAGACCGCCTCGGCACCCCGCCCGGACCCCGCATCATCGGCAACTGGATCAAACTCCCCGCCGTCAAATCCCGCTGGCTCGAGCGGCCGCGCGACGTCATCGTCTGGTTCCCGCCCGGCTACGACGAGCGGCCGCGGCGGCGCTATCCCGTCCTCTACCTGCACGACGGCCGGCAGGTCTTCGACCCCGACACCTCCACCTGGGGCCACGACTGGATGGTCGACGACCATGCCCAGGACATGATCCTCGGCGGCGAACTCGAACCCTTCATCGCCGTCGCGGCCGACTGCACGCCCGACCGCGACGCCGAATACGACCCCGCGCGCCTGGGCGACGCCTACCTCCGCTTCCTGACCGACGAACTCAAGCCGATGGTCGACGCCCGCTGGCGCACCGACCCGGCCCGGACCTCCATCGCCGGCTCCTCCATGGGCGGCCTCATCTCCTTCTACGCCGCCTGGACCCGTCCCGACGTCTGGACCGCGGCCGCCTGCCTCTCCCCGGCCTTCTGCGCCGGCCTCGACGCCGAATGCCTCCGCATGGTGCGCGCCGCGGCCGCGGGGCACCTGCCCCTCCCGAAGACGCGCCTCTTCATCTCCTGCGGCGGCAAGGGCGACCTCGAAGCCGAGCTCCTGAAAGGCACCCTCCGCATGGTCGATGCCCTGAAAGCCTCGCACTTCCCGACCCGCGACCTGATCGTCCGCATCGAAGCCTGGGCCGAGCACAACGAAAAAGCCTGGTCCCGCATGGTCCCCCGCTTCCTCCGCTTCCTCTACGGCCCCGCCCGGGGCTAGCCCACGCCCCCCTCTTCTTCCCCATCTCCAAGCCCTGCCGCGCCGCATCGTCCACTACATTTGGGAACACGAAATTATTGACAACATATCCCCTTTCCGCCATCCTCCTCCCACCATGAAAGACATCCTCCGCAACGCCTCCGACCTCACCCAATCCGTCTTCGATGCCGCCTGCTCTCCCTTCCGCGGCGGCAACGGCGCGCTCGGCCTGGCATTCATGCCGGCGATTCTCGGCATCACGGCAACCGCTTTCGTCGGCTTCCTCGCCACCGAGACCGGCGCGGCGATTCTCGGCGAACTCCGCCGCCGGGGCCGTCTCCGCGCCGCGCCTCCCGGAAGCCCCTCCCTCCGCGGGACGCCGACCGCGAAGGAACTGAAGGCCGATTGCGCGGTTTCGCCGCGCACCCTCCGCGTCCGCCTGCGCATCGGGTCGCGCCTGGCCGACCTCGGCCCCACGCTCGACAGCGGCAACCGCTACCGCGAATCCCCGACCGGCGCCAAACGCATCCAGTCGCGCGGTCCCGGCCTTCGCGGCTACCTTGCCGACAACCGCATTCCGGCCAGCTACTCCACCCTCATGCGCTACCGCCTCCTCGCTCTCCGGCTCCGCCAGTTCCTCCGGCTCGATCCGCGCCTTCCCCTCGAATGGCTCCTCCCCGGCGAATCCCCGGACCGCCCGCTTCCCGCCGCCCTCCAGGCCCCCTGCTCCACCGCCCGCCGCCGCCTCGCCCGCCTTCTCCGCGAACACCGGAACTTCGACCGCCTCCGCAAGCACGTCGACGCGGAGCTGGGCATCCCCGAGCTGCTGGCCGTCCGCCGCACCGCCCGCCGCGCGAAGGAAGCGGCAAAATCCCGCCGCTGGCTCGCGGAGCGAAAGCCGGTTTCCTGCCAATCGGTGATCCTCGGCGATTGCACGGTGGCCGTGACGCCGTCCCGTCTGGACGCGACGATGCGCGCATTCGCCCGCTTCCTGGAGGAACGCGATCTACCCAAACCGATCGCCGTCCACCGCGACCGCTTCGCCCGGTGGCTTGCCGACACCTCCGGATCGCGGATCGGAAACCGCTGACGGCGGGTGCAAGAACGCGGGAACGGGGTTCCCTGTTGCGTCGGGAAGATGAGTGTGGTTTGATGGGGGCATGAAGACGCATTTGGTTCGAATGCTTTTGATTGGGGCGGTGGCGGCGGGGCTCGCGGCCGGGACGGCCGGGGCGGGCACGGTTGTGGAGACGTTCGACGGCACGGGGCTGTCGGCGACGGCGTCGGCGTGGTCGGCGGCGGGCGGGTTCACCAACGCGGAGACGGGGGCGGAATGGACGTGGACGTCGGCGCGCGGAAATCCGCAGATCGAGGAAGGGAACCCGGCGCTGGCGCTGCGGGGGAGCACGACGCCGGCGCAGCGTGGTACGCTCGCGCTGGCGCAACCGCTGGAGGGGGGGATCGGCGCGGTGTCCTTCACCGCCAAACTCGCAAGTGGGGGCGCGGGGGCGGCGATCCGGCTCGACCTGCTGGCGGACGGGGTGTCGTTCGCCACCTTCGCGCCCGGGGAAACGGGCGACGGGGCCGTGCGGGCGCGGCTGGTACCGGAGGCGGCGCCGCTGCGGGCGGTGTCCGCGTTCTGCATCTCGAACCGCGGGGCGACGTGCACGATCGACGACCTGGAAATCGAGCCGTTCCGCCTGTACGTGTCGGTGGAGGGCCCGGCGGACGGGGACCTGCCGCTGGGGCGCGAGACGGACATCGCGGCGACGGTGGTGCATGCGGCGGAGTCGGTGGGTTTCTCGTGGTCGATCGAGCCGGAGTTCGCCGGGTTCGCGAACGACTGGGGCGATCCGCGCCTGACGCTGGTGCCGGCGGAGGAGGACCTGGGGAAGACGTTCACGCTGACGGCGCGGGCGTGGGAAACGGAGGACCCGGGGACGGCCGCGGAGGCGTCGTGCACGTTCACGGTGTCGGACTCGATGAATCCGCGGTTCCTGGATTTCGAGGGGCTGCCCACGGTCAACTACGACACCAACGCGGGCACGGTCGTCGCGATGCGCGGCGTGAACTGGCGGTGGTTCAACGTGTGCACGAGCGACAAGCGGGATGCGAAGATCGGGGGCGGCTCGGCGCGCTTCCGGCATTCGGCGGCGTCGCAGCCGGCCATCCTCGAATCGCTGGACCCGTACGACGGCGTGGGGGCGGTGACGGTACACTGCGCGTGCTTCCAGTCGAACCGCACGGTGAACTTCGAGCTGCAGGTCCGCGGCGACGGGGAGGAGTGGTCGGCGGCCGGCGGCTTCTCCAGCCGCGGGTGCCTGGACATCACGAACTGCGTGTACGTGCTGCCGGTGGAGCGGGTCGATCCGGTGTGGGTCCGGCTGGCCACGACGGGGAACGCCGGGGAGATCGCGAACCTCGACGACATCGCCATCCTCCCCTACGGGGAGTCGCCGCCGGTGCTGTCCGCGGACGTCCCCGCGGTGGTGACGGTGGGTTCGCGCGCGGAGGTGGTTTTCGAGTTGCTGCACGCGGACGGAATGGTACGCGAGTGGTCGTGGTCGCTGGAGCCGCCGTCGGATGCGGCGTCGTTCGAAGAGACGGCGGGCGGCGACCTGCTGTTCGCGTTCGCGCCGGAAACGGAGGCGGACTGGGGGGAGTACGCGCTCGCGGTGGAGGCGCGGCTGCCGGCGGACGGCACGGCGTGCCGCACGCAGGCGGTGGTGCGCGTGGTGTCGGCGCCGCGGTTCGAGCTGGCGGGCACGGCGTCGGTGGAGGTGCCGGGGGCGGTGGACGTGCGCGTGGCGAACGTGGTGCTGCACGGTGATAACACGAACGCGTGGAGCACGGCGTGGGAGGCCGATCCCGCGTTCGAGAACGAGGCCACCACCGCGAACAAAAGCCGCTTCTTCATCCGCACCGGAACCACAGAGGCCGACGTCGGCACGCACGTCCTCACGGCGGTGCTGACGGACCTGGGCACGGGGGCGACGGCGACGAACGCGTTCCCCATCCTCGTCCTCTCGACCAACACGCCGCCGCCGCCCGGCGAAACGTACGTCATCGAGGCCTACACGCTGACGAACCTCTCGCTGCGTGCGGACAACGCGGAACCGCGCTGGTTCACGCCGTTCGCGGTCGCGTCCCCGGACGCGGGGGCGGCGGAAGAAGCGTGGATCTGGAGCGCGCCGCCGGTGGAATCCACCGGTCCGGCGCGGCTGGACTTCGACCTCACCGGATGCACCAACCCCGCCGCCGTCTTCGGCGTGCACATCTCCGCCGGGCCATGACGGACGCACGGCGCACAGTTCCGTCAGATCGGGCTCCAAAAAGGCTCAGCCGGTTTGTGTGCATTGGCCCGGTGGGGCGAGCTCTCCGAGCGAGCCGCTCCAATCCCCCCTGCGGCTCGCACGGAGTGCTCGCCCCACCACGGAGCGCCCGTGGTGCCTTCAAGACCGCCTTGGCCATTGCCGCCGCAGGGTTCCTTTCGCTGGGTTCTGCCCGCGCCGGGAGCGTCACCGGCGCGGACTGGGTCGTCCACTTCAACCTCCCCGACCAGACGACCTCCTACAAGACCGTCGGCCCGGACGAATTCGTCATCCGCGACGCCTGGCTCGCGCGCATCGAAGCGTTGCAGAAGGGCGACTGGGCGTGCCTTTCGACGTACACGTTCTCGGGGCCGTCGGAGAGCGTCGGCGCGGCGGGGCCGATCCTCGGCGCCGTGTCCAACGCGCTCGCGCGCGGGGCGTCGGTGGGGTTCGTGGCGGGCTACTCGGTGGACGTCGCGAGCAACTACTGGCCGGGCTGCTCGCTCAAGTCGCTCTCCTCGCGGAAGAGCAATCCGCTGAAGCTGTCGCGCGCGCCGTCGGGGGGGATCATGCACGACAAGCTCGGCGTCTTCTGGTACAAGTCCCGCAAGGAACGGTGGGTGCTGTCCGGCTCGTGGAACTACACCGGCGGCGCCTCCAGCCAGCAGTGGAACATCCTGGCGGAAATCCGCAACGACCGTCTCGCGGCCGCCGTATCCAACGAACTCTCGCAGATGCTCGGCGGCCTCTTCCACGCGAATCCCGCCAAGTCGCACGCGCCCGACGGCACGCGCTTCCGGCTCACCGGGGCCGCGGCCGACTCGTGGGTGCGGTTCGCGCCGTACCCGGACGGCGCGTACGGCGGCGACAACGCCCTGCGCGACATCACCAACGCCATCGCCGCCGCCACCACCGACATCTACTTCTCGCTCAACAAGCTCACGCGCGCGGACGTCGTCGACCAGCTCGTCCGCGCGTGCAACCGGGGGGTGACCGTCCACGGCGTCATCCCCAAGTCCGACCGGCTCGTCCCCGCGGACGACAGCTACGCGGCGTACACCAACCTGCTGCATTCCGGCGCCTACACGACGGCCAACCGCGTCCGCCTCTACGACGCGTACTACGCCGCCGACCATGCATCCTACGACAACAACAACCGCGACCTGGTCCACACCAAGTACATGGTCATCGACCCGCTCGGCGAGCGCCCGCTCGTCATCCACGGCTCGGCGAACTGGACCGCGTCCGCGCTGGTCTACACCTCGGCGAACGACGAGAACGTGCTGTTCCTCTCGCATCCGGGCATCGCGGCGGCCTTCCTCGCGCAGTTCGCGGCGGAGACCGACGGGCTCAGCCCGCGGCTGCTCTCGGTCGCCCCGCGCAAGGGCGGCGTCCTGAACATCGCCTACTGGCTGCCGCCGCTGCCCGCGGCGTCGCTGCCGAAGTCCCTGGCGGTCTCGCCCGACGTTCTCTCAACCCGCTGGACCCCGCTGGCGGCTCTCTCCAACGCCCCCGGAGCCCACGTCCTCACCATTCCCGCCTCCTCGGCTCCGGCGCGGTTCTTCCGCCTGCAATGACCGGCCCGGCTCCCGCCTTTCGCGGCGGGCGGCTTGCGCGCCGGGCGGGATTTTGGTTTCATGGCGGGGCATGAGCGATGACGTGGCCACTCCGGTGATGCGGCAGTACCTCCGCGCGAAGGCGGAGCTCGACGCCGACACCATCCTGTTCTTCCGCCTCGGCGACTTCTACGAGATGTTCTCCGAGGACGCCATCACCGCGTCGTCGATCCTCGGCCTGACCCTGACCAAGCGCCAGAACCTGCCGATGTGCGGCGTCCCCTACCACGCCGCCGAGCTCTACCTCTCCAAGCTCATCCGCGCCGGCAAGAAGGTCGCCCTCTGCGACCAGATGGAGGACCCCCGCACCGCCAAGGGCCTCGTCAAGCGCGAGATCACGGGCATCGTCTCGCCGGGCACGGTCCTGAACGACGCGATGCTCGACGCCGCCCGCCCCAACTACCTCGCCTGCCTTCTCCACGCCGGCGCCCTCCACGGCCTGGCGATGCTCGACCTCTCGACCGGCTCCTTCTGGATGGAAGAGGCCGCCGACCCCGCGCCGCTCCTCGACGAACTCGTCCGCTACGCCCCGCCCGAGCTGCTGCTCCCCGAATCGCTGGCGGGCGACGCGCCCTTCATGGCGCGACTGCGCGCCGCGGCGGGCTCCTTCGCGCTGGCGGTGCGCGAGGACTGGATGTTCGACCCGCCCTCCGCCGAAGCCGCCCTCTGCCGCCACTTCGGCGTGCAGTCCCTCGCGGGCTTCGGCTGCGAAGGCCATCCCGCCGGCGCCGGCGCCGCGGGCGCCCTCCTCCAGTACGTCACGCGCGACCTCCACCGCGCCGCCGGCCACGTGCGCCGCATCCTCCTGCGCGACGGCGGCGACGCCATGGCCCTCGACGAATCCACCCTGGCCAACCTCGACCTCGTCGCCACCCGCACCCCGCCGCGCGCCGACGCCCCCTCCACGCTCCTGCAGGCCATGGACACCACCCGCACCGCGATGGGCTCCCGCCTGCTGCGCGACTGGCTCGTGCGGCCCCTGCGCCGCCGCGCCCCCATCGCCGCGCGCCACGACGCCGTGGCGGCCTTCCTCGCCGACCGGCGCGCCGCGGACGCCTTCCGCGACGCCCTGGGCGGCGTCAAGGACATCGAGCGCCTGCTCTCCCGCCTCTCCTCCACCACGGGAAACCCCCGCGACCTGCGGGCCCTGGGCGCCTCCCTCCAGCGCATACCGGACCTCCTCGAACGCCTGGCCAAGATCGCGCCCGCGCCGCCGCTCCTCGCCGACCTCGCCGCGCGCGTCGAGCCCCAGCCCGAACTCGCCGGCGAAATCGCGCGCGCCATCGAAGACAACCCGCCCGCCCTCCTCCGCGACGGCGGCTACATCCGCGCCGGCTACTCCCCGCGCCTCGACGAACTCCGCTCCGCCTCCACCCAGGGCAAGGACTGGATCGCCCAACTCCAGGAACGCGAAGCCGCCCGCACCGGCATCAAGTCCCTCAAAGTCCGCTACAACAAAGTCTTCGGCTACTTCATCGAAGTCACCAAAACCAACCTCTCCCAGGTCCCCCCCGACTACGTCCGCCGCCAGACCATCGCCACCGGCGAACGCTTCGTCACGCCCGAACTCAAGGAATACGAAGAAAAAATCCTCGGCTCCGAAGAAAAAGCCATCGCCCTCGAAAACGAACTCTTCCAGGCCCTGCGCGACCGCGTCGTCGCCAAGACCGCCGCCATCCAGCGCACCGCCGACGCCCTGGCCGCCCTCGACGTCCTCTCCTCCTTCGCCGAGCGCGCCCAGGTCTGCCGCTACGCCCGCCCCGAGATCACCGACGGCGACGGACTCGAAATCCGCGGCGGCCGCCATCCCGTCATCGAGCGCCTGCCCGACGCCGCCCGCTTCGTCCCCAACGACACCCTCCTCGACCGCGGCGACAACCAGATCATGATCATCACCGGCCCCAACATGGCCGGCAAATCCACCTACATCCGGCAAGTCGCGCTGATCGTCATCATGGCCCAGATGGGCGCCTACGTCCCGGCCGACTCCCTGCGCATGGGCGTCATCGACCGCGTATTCACGCGCGTCGGCGCCGGCGACGACCTCGTCCGCGGGCGCTCCACCTTCATGGTCGAGATGCAGGAGACGGCGAACATCCTCAACAACGCCACCCCCTCCTCCCTGATCGTCCTCGACGAAATCGGCCGCGGCACCAGCACCTTCGACGGAATCTCCATCGCCTGGTCCGTCGTCGAGCACCTGCACAACACCCCCGCGGTCAAGGCCAAGACCCTCTTCGCGACCCACTACCACGAACTGACCGACATCGCCCTCTCCCTTCCGGGCGTCAAGAACTACAACGTCCGCGTCAGCGAACAAGGCGACCGCATCGTGTTCCTGCGCCGCATCGAACCGGGGGCCGCCGACAAATCCTACGGCATCCAGGTCGCGCGCCTGGCGGGCCTTCCCGCCGAAGTCGTCGCCCGCGCCAAAGAAATCCTTGCGAACCTCGAAGAAAACGAACTCGGCGACCTCGGCCAGGCCCGCCTCGCCCAACCCCGCGCCCGCAAACCCAAAATCACCCTCGGCGACCAGCTCTCCCTCTTCGACGCGTAGCCGCCGGGCGGGGCAGCTCCCGACATTGCCTCACTTCCGGGCGAGTGCCCAGACGACGACCGGATAGTCGGGTTCGTTTTTCAGCGAGTGCAGTCGGGTGCAGTAGTTGCGGGGCCGCAACTGAAGGCGGACGGCCTGGCGGTTTCCCCACGAATCCGTGCGGATCGCATCGGGGGCGAAACCGCCGTCTTCCAGCAAACAGGCCAAACCCTGCGGTGTCCAGCGGGTGCAATCCGTCGGGCTGGCATGGACCTTGAAGAGGAACGGGACCGTCAGCAGGAAATATCCGCCGGGACGGAGCATCGCATGGACGTTTTGCACCGCGCGGATCGGGGATTTCAAGTGCTCGAAAACCTGTTCAGCAAAGATGATATCATATTTTGAGGCATGTCCAACGCCCCCCCCAATGTTTGCCGAGCAAATGTCAAATTCGGGGTACCACCCCTCGGAAAAGCTTTTCCATGGTTTGGCCACATGATTTTTCCATGCGAGTCCCGAAATTTCGAAGGCGTCCATCCGGTCGGTAGGCAAGGCATCCACCCATTCCTTCGTCCGTCTGTCCATCACCACTCGCGACAACGATTCGTCCGTGTGGCCAACCAGCTTTTTCAGGATGTTTGCAAGGATTTCCATTCTTTGTCGTTCTCCGGTCGAAGTGGACACCACGTCCGTTCCCGTATCCGCAGCATGGACTCTACCAGCATCCAGTCAGCCATGCAACACCGACTCTCCGCGGGCCCTTGCCGTCCCACACCAGGCCACTGTCCGCAAAAGCTTGTCGCGGTGAAATCAAAACCGGAAGGCCGTGGAGATCAAAACCGGAATGGAAATTGGGAAGGGGGGACATGCAGTTTGCCCAATGCTAGCAGGGGTAAAGCCATCCTCCCCCCCCGCCCCCGGGGGCGGCCGCCGGTGTGGACTTCAAAACCGGAAGGCTGACGAAGCGGGGGGGCATGGCCGTTCCGTCCGCAAGGACGGGCCTCCAAGCCCTCCACCCTCGCCCCCCCGGGGGGCGACCGCGGTGTGGATTTCAAAGCCGGAATCCGGATGTAACCTCCCGTCCCATGAACACACAAATCCACAACCGGCTGGGTGTCGCCCACGTGCGCGACACGATGGAACAATTCGTCAACGGAACCCTCTCCCGCGAGCAGGCCATGGACTCGCTCCGCATCGGCCAATCCCGCCTCTACGAGCTGCGCACCTCCTACCTCGCCGCACGCGCGGCGGGCGCCGTCGCATCGTGGCTTCCTGGCCGTTCGGGCGGCAACCACAAGGGCGAGTGGCCTCCCGAGGAGCAAGCCTTCCTGCGCCGCGCCCTGGTTCCGTCCGGAGGCGCGAAGCCCTATTCCTTCGCCTTTGCGGCCAGCGAACTCGGCGACGCTTCGGCCACGAAGTGGACCGCGGGCAGGTCCGCCACTGGGCCCTCGACCACGGGCTGTGCCCCGCCATCCCCAAGCCGCGGCCTCTCGCCCACGTGCGGCGCTGGCAACGGCAGTCCGTCGGCGAACTCTGGCAACTGGACGCGACGCCCGACCGCTTCCTCGGCGGCACCGGCACCCCCGTCCTGCAACTGCTGGACATGCTCGACGACTGCTCCCGCCTGCAGGTCGGGTGCCGTCTCTACCCGCGCGAATGCATTGCCTCATATCTCGACTTTTTCCGGCGGGCTTTCGAGACCTACGGACTGCCGTTGGAAATCTACGTCGACCGGGGCGGCTTCTTCGTGACCGACAGCGGCCAGCCGACCCAGCTCGCGCGCCGCCTGAAGTTCTACGACATCTCCTTCGTCACCGCCAACTCCCCCGAAGCCAAGGGCAAGGTCGAGCGCATCCACCTGGTCTGGCAGGACCGCCTCCCCGCCTACTTCGCCGGCGAGGGCATCGGCCCAGAGGCGGACTTCGAGACCCTCACCGCCTGGTCGAGCGCCGCAACGCCCACGAAATCCACCGCGAGATCGCCACCACTCCGCGCAACGCCTGGGCCCGCGCCGTGGCGGAAGGGCGCTGCAAGCTGCGTCCCGTTCCCAGCGACGGCTGGTGGGAGCTGGTCTGGTCGGAGTGGAGCCGGACCCTGGCGGGCCCCCGCGGACGCGTGGCCCTGGGCAACAGGTTCCTTCCAACGCAGTGCGTGAACGGAACGAAGGTCTGGCTCTGCCGGCACCCCTGCGGAGCGGTGTCAGTGGTCCTGAACAAACCCGAACACGGAACCCACCCGATCATCCTCTACACGGACCATCCGCACCTTCTCAGAACCTGAACGCCCGCTCCCAGAACGCCAACTCCCGTCACCCCACCCATTCCGGTTTTGATCTCCACAGATTTTCCGGTTTTGAAATCCACGCGACAACTGTCCGCAAAAGCTTTGACACGGAACGGCAAAGCACGCATGATGAGTGGAGGTGTCATCCAAGGTGTCCATGAGTCCGAAAATCGCCCATTTCATTCTGACCCGGTTCAATGTCAGGCTGGTCTTCGACATGGCGGAGCGGGATGCCCCGAAGGGGTTGGGGTTGGATTCCGGCTGGCTGGAGCGGCGCTTCGCCCTCTATGAACGCTATTGCCTGCCGTCCGTCGCTGCGCAAACGGTCTGGGATTTCCGCTGGCTCGTGTTTCTGGACGAACGGACGCCGTCCCGGTACCGGGACCGAATGGCGGCCCTGGCGGAGGAGCATCCGTTTTTGATGCCCGTGTACTGCCGGGAATTCACGGCCGGGGAGGTTCTGCGGGTCATTGGGGCGCACCAGCCGCAGGAAACCGCCCTGCGCATCACGTCGCGTCTGGACAACGATGACATGCTGCATCCAAGATATGTCGAACGGATGCAGGACCGCGCCCGGGCGGAGGCGGCTGCCGGCCGCGATCTGGATACGGGCTTTTTCCTGGCTTTCCCGTTGGGATGCTGCCTGCGGGGGGGCGATGCCTACCTCCAGCGCTACCGCAACAATCCGTTCAGCAGCTACGTGTCGGGCCCGGCGGCGCAACGGACGGTCTTGGACACCGACCACCGCTACATCGCCGACATGGCCCCCGTGGTCTACGAGTGGCGCCCCCCGATGTGGTGCCAGGTCATCCATGGCGAGAACGTGGCCAATGCCCTGCGCGGCGTCTACTGGCCTTTCGAGCGGCAGTTCTCTCGCAAGGCGCCCCGCGGGAACCGCCACGGCCTCCTCTGGGGCATCCGGGAGTTTTTCACGACGGCCGTCCTGTACGTGTCCAGGAGGCAGGAGGGATAGCGAATGGACGGAAGGACGTGCAACATCTGCGGGAACGCGGACGGCATCCGTTGTTTCACCGTGCGGGAAATGATGCAGGGAACGCGCGAGCCCTTCCAGTATGCGTCCTGCCCGGAGTGCGGCCACCTGCATCTGGTCTCCATCCCGGAGGACATGGGGCGCTACTACGGCCACGGCTACTACTCCTACTCCCGTCGGCGCCTGCCGTGGTGGTGGAGATGGCTGCACAAGACCCGGACCGCCGTCATGCTGGGCGGAGGAACGCCCATGGGCCGTCTCATGCTGGCCCTCAAAAAGCCTTGGTACGCAGACTGGCTCTCCACCATGCGCCTGCGTCCGGGAGACCGGTTCCTCGACGTGGGATGCGGAGCCGGCAACTTCTTGCGTGAACTGCAGGCCGCCGGACTCGACTGCACGGGGATCGACCCATTCCTGCCCGGGGACGAGGACACGCCGGAAGGCGTGCGCCTTTGCCGGCGGGATATCGCAAACGAACCGGGTTCCTACAAGGGCATCCTGTTCAGCCATTCACTGGAACACGTGCCCGATCCCGGACGGGACCTGGAATGCGCCCGCGGACGCCTGTTGGAGGGAGGGACCGTCGTCGTCCGGGTTCCCCTGGCCGATTCCCTTGCCTTCTGGCGCTACGGCGCGGACTGGTTCCAGCTCGACGCCCCCCGACACCTCAACCTGTTCACCCAAAAGAGCCTTTCCATCCTGGCCCGGAAATGCGGGTTCAGCGTTGCCGGATGCTGGCACGATTCCAACAAGGACCAGTTCTGGGTCAGCGAGGAATACCGCATGGGTATCGGCATGAACGACCCGCGTTCCTTCGCCCACGACCCCACCCAGACCCATTTCCGGCGCAAGGACATCGCGCGCTTCGCCCGCTGGGCGAAATGGGCGAATGCCATGGCCGTCGGGGACCAGGCCGCTTTCCTTCTGGAACCGGCGGAGCGGATTTCCGGCAGATGACCTTTTGTGCTTGCAAATCCAGCCGAATGTCAACCATCATGCCCCCATGAAGCAGTACGAACCGTATTTCTATTCCACCCGGAACCGGGACACCCACCATGCCGCCTCCGCCATCCTGGATATCGTCTTGCCGATGTTGCCCCGCACGGCATCCGCGGCCGACGTGGGGTGCGGGGTCGGTGCCTGGTTGGCCGCCCTGCGCGAAAAAGGCTTGGAGACACTTCAGGGATTCGACGGCTTCTGGGTGGAGGACGGACAACTGGAAATCCCGGTGGAGATGCTCAAGCGCGTCGATCTCGAGCAGCCGCTCGACTGGCCCGTCCGGTATGATCTGGCCATCTCCCTCGAAGTAGCCGAACACCTTCCGCCGGAGAGGGCGCCCGGGTTCGTGGAAGACCTGACGCGCTTGTCGGACTACGTCCTGTTCTCGGCCGCCATCCCCCGGCAGGGCGGATACCACCATGTCAACGAACGCTGGCAGGGGTTCTGGGCGGGCTTGTTCGCCGACCTCGGATATTCCCCGGCGGATTGCGTCCGCCCGCGGTTCTGGAACGACGACTCCATCCCGTGCTGGTATTCCCAGAACATGCTGCTGTACGTGAAGGACAGCGCCCCCCTGCGGGGGGAGCGTGGTCTGGTCCTGCCCTTGGACATCGTCCATCCAGTGGCCTGGCTGGGCAAAGTCAACGCGGAAGACCCCCGATACGGCCTGTCCCTCGCGAAACGGGCCTTCTTGCACAAGTATTTCGGGAAGACGTTCTGAGCCGCCTTCCCCGCCCCCGCCTCCATGTTCCGCGAACGCCTCGAAATCCGCCTCAACCGCGCCGTCCGCCGCTGGCAGGCGGCCCGGCATCTGGTGCGGGTGGACCCGCACCCCATGCCCGAATGGAAGCCCGGCGAAGTCTGGATGATGGTGGTCTGCCGGAACGAGGCGCTGCGGCTGCCCTTCATGCTCGACTACCATTTCCGCCTCGGCGTTTCGCGCGTCCTGCTCATCGACAACGTCTCCACCGACGGCACCCTCGACCTGGTGCGGGACGACCCCCGCATCCACGTCTTCTCCTCCGCCGAAACCTACCGCGGCCCCCTCTACTGGCAGGAGCCCCTCCTCCGCCGTTACGCGCGCGGCCGCTGGTGCCTCGTGCTCGACGCCGACGAACTCTTCTCCTATCCGGACATGGATTCCCGGTCCTTGCCGGACCTCGTCCGCGGCCTCGATGCCGAAGGCGCGCAGGCGCTCCATGCCGTCTTCGTCGAGATGTTCCCCCGCTCCCCCATTTCCGCCGTCCGCTACGTCCGGGGCGGGAACCTCCTCGACGCCGCGCCGTACTTCGATCCGCCCGGCTGCTATTCCAAGAAAGCCTACCGCAAGGTCTTTTCCGGCCCCGGGTCCGACTTCATCTACATGGGCGGCACCCGCGCCCGCGTCTTCGGCGGGGAGTTCGGGTGTTCCAAGGTGCCGCTCTTCCGGTATGACCCGGGGATGTTCCTGCGGCGGGGACTGCATACCCTCGAAGGGGGGCTGCTTTCCGCCCACCAGGCGGCCGTCCTCCACTTCAAGTACCTCCAGGATTTCCACGCGAAGGTCGTCCGCGAAGCCTCCCGCGACGTCTACTGGAACGGCTCCGCCGAATACAAGGCCTACTCCGCCCTCCTGGAAAAGGACCCCGACTTCACCCTCTGGCATCCCGGCGCGCTCCGCTATGAATCCTGGCGTTCGCTCGCCGATGCCGGACTGGTATTCTGACCACGGCTCCCGGTTCACCCGCCGGCCAGCAGCCGTGCGAGGGCGTCGGAGGCGGCTTCGAGTTCGGCGGTGGCGATGTACTCGACGGTGGCGTGGCCCTGCTTGATGCTGCCGGGACCGAAGACCACCGTCTCGTCGGAACGCGGGCAGAACACCGACCCGTCGCAGCACCAGCGGACGCCGCCGGGAGCGCTGTCGAGCCCCGACGCGCGGCAGGCGGCCACCAGTTCGCGCACCAGCGGCGAATCCCCCGGCGTCACCAGCGGGCAGTTCTGCTGGGTCTGCTCCAGCGCCGCGTCGAGGCAGAGGCCCTCGCGGACCATGTCGGCGAGGATGCCGCGGAGCGCGGTCTTGACGTCCTCGATGTCCTCGCCGGGCACCACGCGCCAGTCGAGTTCGAGGTGGCAGGCGGGCGGCACGACGTTCGGCGCGATGCCGGCGCGGATGACGCCGACGTTCATCGACGGCGCGCCGACGAGCGGATGCCGGTGCGCGGCGGCCTCGGCGGCGGCGTAGGCCTTGAGGCGCGCGACGAACTCCATCGCGGCGTAGATGGCGTTGAGGCCGACCTCGGGGTTCGACCCGTGCGCGGAGCGCCCCGTGAAGTCGATTTCGAGCGCGGCGATCCCCTTGCTGGCGTGCACGACCTGCGCCTCGGTGGGCTCCAGCACGATGGTCCGGCTGATGCGCTCCGGCAGGAGCGGCAGCACGGCGCGGGCGCCGTTGTTGCCGGTTTCCTCGCCCATGGCGCCGACGTAGAGGATGGCGTCGCCGCGCGCGGCCACCGCGTCGAGGTCGATGCGGGCGAGCGCATCCATCGCGGCGGCCATGGCGCCCTTGCAGTCGGCGGCACCGCGGCCGTAGAGGCGGCCGTCGCGGACTTCGCCGGCGAACGGATCGTGGAGCATCCCGTCGATGCCGACGGTGTCCATGTGCGACTCCAGCAACCAGGTACGCTCCGGATCCGCCGGCCCGCGCCGCGCGATGACGTTGCACCGCCCGGGCAGGACCTCCTGCCGCTCGATGTCGAACCCGAGATTCTCCATGTACCCGGCGAAGAAGTCCGCCATGCGCGCCTCCCCGCCGATCTCCCCCGGCCGGTCCGTCTGCGTGGGTTCCACGCTGGGCAGCGACACCAACCGGCGCAACAGCGCCACCGCATCCGATTTCTTCATGCTGGACATCCTTTCGCGTTCGTTCCGTGGCTTCCTTATACTCCAAAAGCCGTCCGGGACCATCCCGAAATGCCGGGGGGCGTCGCGGACGCCGGGCCGCATGCTTTTGAGAACACGGAAAACCTCCACATTTTCCCCCATTCCTCCCCCATCCTCCCCACCATGAAAAATCCCCCTCCTCGCCCCCCTTCTTCCCTCCTTGCCCGCGCCCCCTCCCTTGGCGTATGCTCCGGGCCATGAACAACTGGATCGGGTCCATCGGCAACGCCACCCTGGCCCGGCTCGGCGCCGTCGCGCGCCAGGCCGGGACCCTCTTCGCGGTCGTCTGGAAAGCCCTCCAGCCGCGCACCTGGACGCTCCCCTTCCGCAACGTCGTCGCCCGCCAGATCCTCTTCACGGGCTACGAAGCGACGGGCTTCGTCTCGCTGATCGCGCTGCTGTCCGGGGTGCTGGCGGTGGTCGAAGCGCAGATCTGGCTGAACAAGCTGGGCCAGACGGCGCTCATCGGCCCGGTGCTCGTGACGGTTCTCGTGCGCGAACTGGGCCCGCTGCTGACGAACTTCGCGGTGATCGCGCGCAGCGGCACGGCGATCTCGACGGAGCTGGCGAACATGGCGGTGAACGGCGAAGTCCGGGCGCTGGACGCGATGGGCCTCGATCCGTTCGTCTACCTCGCGATGCCGCGGATCCTCGGCGTGGCGGTATCGGTCTTCTGCCTGTCGGTGGTTTTCTGCACGGTATCCTTCCTGGGCGGCTTCGCGTGCCTGTGGCTGATGGACGCGGGCGGCTTCTCGATGCCGCGGTTCTTCGCGAACGTGGTGGGGGCGCTGGGGCCGGCGGACGTGTTCATCCTGCTGGCGAAATCGATCCTCCCCGGGATGCTGACGGGCGCGTGCTGCTGCGAAGAAGGCCTGTCCGCGGGCCACACCTTCAGCGCGGTCCCGATCGCGGCGACCCGCGGCGTCATCCGTTCCATCGCGGCCCTGTTCGTCGTCTCCGTGCTCATCTCCGTCGCCGCCTACCTCTGACCCGGCCCCGGAAAAGTTTTCCAATGATTGGAAAATATTTTTCCAATGGTTGGAAAAATCCGTCCGTTTTTTCCAATGATTGGAAAAAATTTTCGGCATTTTTCCAATGATTGGAAAAAATGTTTCCAATGATTGGAAAATTCGCGCCCTCCGGCGCCGCGCCGCGGCGGGGCCAATTTTGTGCTGGAAGCCCGCCGAGGGAAGCGGCATAGTGGAGGGGTGATGGTCCGGCTTGCCGGAGAAAGGATGCATCCCATGGCTTTTCATTTCAGATTCCCGGCCTTCCTCGCGGTGGGCCTCGCGGTCGCGCTCGCGGGCGGCGCGTGCTCCAAGGACGGCGATGTCGCCGCCGAGGGCGACGTCAAGGACATCGTCAACCAGGCGTGGACCGCCTACCGCCTCAACGAGTTCCACGACGCGATACGCCACTTCGAGGCCGCACGCGCCGCCGCCGAGGTCGGCTCCGACGACTGGGCGATGGCCACCTACGGGCTCGGCATCGTGTGGGACCTCCAGCGCCCCGGCGAGGACCCCGCCAAGGCGACGAAGTATTTCAACGAGGCGATGGAGAAGGCCCCGAATTCGCCCATCGCGCCCTGGGTCGAGCTGGCGCTGGTCCGGCAGAAACATCTGGTGCCCGTCGGCAAGGAGCCGGACTACGACGCGGTCAAGGCCGGCTTCCAGCACATCATGGACACGTATCCCGGCCACCTCGCGGCGAAGGAGGCGTTCCTCTATCTCGAAGGCATCCGGCTCTCGGAGCTGGCGCCGGAGAGTTCGCGCGTCGCGGAGTCGAACCTGCTGGAGTTCATCTCGCACGAGGACCACGAGTTCGTCAGCCCGGCGTGGTCGCTGCTGACCGTCGCGTACGTCACGATGGACGAGCAGGAGAAGCGGCTCCACGCGGAGGAGAAGTCGTTCGAGAACGTCGAGAAGGACCCGCTCGACCCGTCGGTCGAATACGCCTGGGCCTACTGGAACCTCGGCACGATCGCGGAGTTCGAGGTCGGCGACTTCGACCTCGCCCGCAAGTACTACAAGGAGCTGCTCCGCGAGTACCCCAACGACATCCGCGTCCACGGCTGCAAGCAGGCCCTCGAACGCATGGATGCCATGGAGGCGCGCATCCGCGCCGAACTCGCCGCCGGGAAGTCGGCGGACGCGCCCGCCCCCGCGCCCGCGGAGCCGGCCGTCGAAGCGGCCCCCGCCGACGGCGCCGCCGCCGCCGCCGCCGAGCCCCCCGCCCCCCCGAAGCCCGCGAAGAAGCGCGCCAAGAAAACCGCCGCCGCCCCCCAGGAGGACTGACCCATGAAATGGATTTCCGCCGCATTCAACTTCGTCCGCACCTACTTCGCGCTGCTGGTCGTCCTGGCGGTGTTCGTCTGGTCGGCGTTCGTCATCGTGACCTACCGCGCCGAGCAGACCCCGCCCGACGCCGTCGTCATCCGCCTCGGCCACTGGCAGCTCGAAGCCGGCGTCCGCGACGGCCTCAACCAGCTCGCCGACGAGTACCGCAAGCTCCACCCCGATCTCGACATCCGCATCATCCAGGACGCCATCCCCGAGAGCACCTACGGCCAGTGGGTCTCCACCCAGCTGATGGGCGGCACCGCGCCGGACATCCTGCAGGTGGGCGGGCAGCTGCCCGGCAACATCTGGTTGAGCTACTACAACCGCTACTTCCACCCCCTCTCCCGCTACGTCTCCGCGCCCAACCCCTACAACGCCGGAACCGAACTCGCCGACACCCCCCTCCGCCAGACCTACAAGGACGGCATGAAAACCGCCTACGTCGCCGAAATGCAGGAGTACATGGCCATCCCGCTGACCCTCTTCGGCACCCGCATCTTCTACAACAAGACCCTCCTGAAAAAACTCACCGGCCTCGACGAAGCCCCCCTCGACTACCGCGAATTCCTCGCCGTCTGCGACAAGATCGCCCACTCCACCAACGAAGCCACCGGCCAGCCCTACATCGCCATCGCGGGCAGCGCCTACCACTACGGCCAGTGGGACCCGATGATGTTCTCCCCCGTCACCTACGGCTGCCTGCGGCGCGCCGACTTCAACCGCGACGGCTTCGTCGGCAACGACGAAACCTACGTCGCCTTCAAGACGGGCCTCCTCGACTTCACCTACCCGCCCCTCGACGCCTGGCTCACCATGATCCGCGAAGTCACCGACTACTTCCAGACCGGCTACACCGGCCTCGGGCGCGACGAAGCCGTCTTCCTCTTCGCCCAGCAGCGCGCCGTCTTCATGACCACCGGCACCTGGGACGCCGGGTCCCTCATGGAGCAGGCCCGCGGGCAGTTCGACATCGGCATCATGGACTTCCCCCTGCCGTCCCCCGACGACCCCGTCTACGGCGGCGTCGTCGAAGGCCGCATCTACGAATCCCCCGGCGTCGGCTTCCAGTTCGGCATCACCCGCTCCAGCCAGCACTTCGACGTCGCCCTCGACTTCCTCCTCTTCCTCTCCTCCCAGAAAGGCAACGAAGAACTCAATCGCTGCATCGGCTGGATTCCCGCCATCAAGGGCACCCACATCATCCCGCTCCTGCAGGCCTTCGAGCCGCATTTGGAAGGCGTCTACGGCAACATCAACTTCGCCCTCGGCGGCAACACCACCATCACCTGGGGCCAGCAGCTCGACCTCTACAAAGTCAACCAGGTCTCCAAGCAGAAATTCGCCGAAGACTTCACCAAATACTACCTCAAGAACGGCCTCAACGACTTCCTCGAACAGCAGCGCGACTGGCGCCGCGGCATCCAGCGCAACGAACAATACCTCGCCGGCATCCGCGGACGCGCCATCCTCGCCGACCAGCGCGCCGCCACCGCCACCGACCCCGCCGAACGCGAAGAAGCCAAGACCGAAGCCGAATCCGCTTGGGTCCGCTACCGCGCCATCACCGCCTCCCGCCAGATCTGGGGCGAACTCAACCACGCCCGCCAGGTGCGCCTGATCAACCAGACCGAATTCCCCGAAGACTACGTCGGCCCCTACGAATACTCCCCCAAAGTCCTCCGCCACATCCGCGAACAGGTCGCCGCCAAGGTGGCCGCCGGCCAGTAGCCCCGCCGTCCCATTCCCTCTCCCCCCGGCAGCCGGCGCCCCGTGCGCCGGCTGTCCCGTTTTTCCCCCATCCCGCCCTCGCCCCATCTCCACCGGCCCCCTGCCATCCCCCTGTTCCGCCCACTTTTGGAAACAGGAAAAATCCCATGTTTTCCATGGATTTTCCACCATCCTCCTTGCCCATGAACAGCATCCCCTTCCCCCCCGCCTGCGGGCTTGCCGTCCGCCCCTTTTGGGGGTAAGGTGCGGATGAGACAAGGAACCGACCCCCGAAAGGAGCGAATCATGGCGTTCATCAATTTCGACTGTCCCGAATGCGGCCACAACCTGGAAGTGGACGAGCGCGGCGCCGGCTTCATCGTCAAGTGCCCCGAGTGCAACGAACCCATCCAGATTCCCGACATGCCGTCCGAGACCTCCGGCTTCCGCCGCCACGCCCGCACCATCGCCGCCGTGGCCGTCATCGTCCTGCTGGCCGCCGCCGCCGCGTGGGGGGCGTACGCCAGCCGCGCCGCCAACGCCCGCGCCGCCGCCGCCGAAGCCGAGGCGGCCGACCTCCGCGACCGCCTCGACGACGCGTCCGAGCAGCTCGAACTCCGCCTCGCCGCCCAGCAGATCCAGCAGAAGGACAAGACCCAGGACCGCATCGACGCCGTGGAGGACCGGGCCCGCGCCATCCTCGATCTCGCCACCACCTACCTCCGCGCCCTCGACGACGCCGAAAACCGCTTGATCGAGAACAGCAAGCGCGACCAGGAGGCGATCGTCCGCGCCGACGTCCGCGAACGTCTCGAAGAAGCGAAGGCGGCCCTCCCGGCGGCGCCGGAGTTCGGCGACGCCGAAGCCGGCCGCGGCCTGCAGAACAGCGGTCGGACGCTGCTCTTCCCCGCGCTGGTCGGCGCGAAGGGCCAGACCCTGCGCGAGAACGCGGAAATCACGGGCATCGACGGCGACCAGGTATCGGTCCGCTTCGGCGGCGGCACCGCGACCTACCGCCTTTCCGAGCTGCATCCCGGCATCGTCGCCTATCTCCCCGCCGTCGACCCGGTTCTCCTCGTGCCCCCCGTCCAGCGCAAGGCCGAAGCCATCCGCCTGCACCAGCTCGAAGCCGCCCGCCGCGCCGACGAACTCGCCACCGCCGCCCACGACCTCGACATGACCCTCCAGGACATTCCCTGAAGGCCCGACCCCGTTTTGGATTTTGCCTGAAATGCCCTCCCTTCCCCTCGCCTCCATCCGCGCCCGCCTCGACTCCGACCGCACGCCGCCGCTCGTCGCGCGCTCCTTCCTCGAAAACGTGCGCCGCTGGGGTTCCGGCGACCTGGGCGTGATTCCCGGCCGCCACCTCTCCCCCATCGGCCCCCTCCCGAAGCTCTCCGACCTCGACGAACTGGACCCCGCCGGCGAGGAAGCGATCCGCCGCACCGTCGTCATCAAGCTCAACGGCGGCCTCGGCACCGGGATGGGGCTGGACAAGGCCAAATCGCTGATCGTGGCGAAGAACGGCCTGACGTTCCTGGACATCCTGGTCCGCCAGATCGAATTCCTGCGCCGCCGCTGCCGTGCGCCGCTGCCCTTTCTCCTGATGGACAGCTTCTCGACCGACGCCGACTCCCTGGCGTCCATCGCGGCGAACCATCCCGGCTTCGCGAACCCGGACGGCCTGCCCCTGTCGTTCCTGCAGCACCGCGTGCCGAAGCTCGTCGCGGAGACCGCCGAACCGGTCACCTGGCCCGACAACCCGCAGCTCGAGTGGTGCCCGCCCGGCCACGCCGACATCTACCTCGCCCTCCAGACCACGGGCCTCCTCGACCGCCTCCTCGCGTCCGGCTACCGCCACGCCTTCGTATCCAACTCCGACAACCTCGGCGCCATCCTGCACATGGGCATCCTGGGGTTCGTCGCACGCCGGCGGATCCCGTTCCTGATGGAAGTGACCGCCCGCACCGAATGCGACCGCAAGGGCGGGCACCTCGCCCGCGACCGCGCGTCCGGCCGGCTCCTCCTGCGCGAATCCGCCCAGTGCCCGGCGGACGAAACCGAGGACTTCCAGGACATCGCCAAGTACTCCCTCTTCAACACCAACAACCTCTGGATCGATCTCGAAGCCCTGCGCGACGCCCTGGCCGCCTACGACGGCCTCCTCAGCCTTCCCCTCATCGTCAACCGCAAGACCGTCGACCCCGTTCGCCCCGACAGCACGCCCGTCGTGCAGCTCGAATCCGCGATGGGGGCGGCCATCTCCTGCTTCGAGGGCGCGACCGCGCTCGTCGTCCCGCGCCGCCGCTTCGCCCCCGTCAAGACCACCAACGACCTGCTCGCCGTCCGCTCCGACCTCTACCGCCTTGGCGAAGACCACCAGGTCACCCTGCATCCCCAGCGCTTCGCACCGCCGCCGGACATCCGCCTCGACCCCCGCTACTGCAAGCACATCGCCGACTTCGAGCTCCGCTTCCCCAACGGTGCCCCGTCCCTCCTCTACTGCGACTCCCTGACCGTCGAAGGCGACATCCGCTTCGGCCGCGACGTGCGCGTCGAAGGCGCCGTCCACCTCCGCAACCCCACCGACCGCCCCGCCACCATCCCCGACGGCATCCGCCTGCACACCCCCATCGCCCGCTGAGGCACCGCTCCGTTCCCTCCCCCCGCGCGAACCGGACGTGACAACCGGGCGCTTATCCTGTTAGATACCGGAAAGCGAACAGGAGAACCATGAACGAACCCGCCGTGAAACGGAACCTGGCCGTCGGCCATTTCTACAACGCCCCGTTCCGGGAGGCGTGCGCGCCGCTGCTGCCGCGCATCGCCGAGGTGTTTTTCGCCTGGCCGGGCGTGCTCTCCTGCCGTCCGGCGCCGGAGTTCACCCCCGAGGTCCGCGCCCGCCTGGTCGGCGACCTGAAATGGGCGCGGGCGAACGGTATCCGCCTCGACACGCTGTTCAACGCCAACTGCTACGGCGACGAAGCCATCAGCACCGGCCTAGCGGATTTCGTCTCGCGCATGCTCGGCGAGATGGAGGAGGAAGGGCTGTTCCCCGACACGGTGACGACCACCTCCCCGTTCATCGCGCGGGTGCTGCGGGTGAAGTATCCGGCGGTGCGCATCCGGGCCTCGGTGAACATGCGCATCCACGGCTCGGTGGGCTTCGGCTACGCGGCGGACCTGTTCGACGAGTTCTACCTCTCCCGCGAACGCCAGCGCGACCTCGCCTACGCGGCGCGGATGGCGGACTGGGCGCGCGCGAACGGCAAGACTGTCGGCATGCAGGTCAACAGCGGCTGCCTGCGCGAATGCCCGTTCCAGACCTTCCACGACAACCTCCACGGGCACGGCGACGGGCGGCGGCCGCAGGACCGGGCGGCGGCGGATGAGTATGGCTTCTCCTTCTTCCGCTGCAAGACCCACTACGCCGCCGGCGGGGACGCCCTGGAGGATTTCCTCCGCGCGACGTGGATCCGCCCGGAAGACGTGCCCCTCTGGGAAGAAGCTGGAATCTCCCTCTTCAAGCTGGCGACCCGCCGGCATCCGCGGCCGGTCGAAATCCTGCGGGCGTACGCGGGCTATTCCTTCGACGGCAACCTGGTCGGGCTGATGGATCCCGACCATTCGGTGGCCTTCGCCCCCCTGGTGGTGGACAACAAACTCTTCCCCCCCGACTGGGCGACATCCGGCATCGGCGCCACCTGCGCTGCCGACTGCACCCGCTGCGGCCGTTGCCGCGACGTCTTCCGCCGCGTCTGCCACGCCCCGTAGCGGCCTTCCCCGACTTCTGGAGATTCCGCTCCCGCCTTGCTGCCATCCGGTCTTTCCACTTTTGCAATTACGGGAAACCCCAACAATTCCACCCTTTCCCACCCATACCCCTTGCCCATGAACACACCCCTTTTCCATTCCGTCCGGACGGGAGGGCGCATCTCCGCTCACGGGGCCGACGCTCCCGTGGCAGGATCATGCGCGGACGGCGGCGGGGGCGCCCGAGCGGTTTCAGAAACAGGGAAACCACAGCCCATTGTGCCGCCTCCGTTTCCAGCACGGACGCGCAGAAGCGCGTCCCTCCCCGTGGAGAGCACACCGGGAGGGTCGCGCTTCCGCGCGACCTTGGGGTAGGAAAACGTCCGTGCCGGATTTTCCCGCCTTCGTCCCTGGGGGCACAAAACGGAGATGCAATCCCGTCCGGGGAGGGGCAGGGTTTTGCATTGCATGGAATGGGAGGGGAGGGATAAAGTGGCGGACATGAGCGATAACGAACAGCTGCTGTCCATCGGCGCGCCGGGGCTCGACGTCGAGCGCCTCGTCGCCGAAATCCAGGCCACCGCCGACCGCAAGATGCGCGACGGCGTCTACTCCGACGCCCGCGTCGCACGCGCCGAGAAGACCAACCTCGTCCACCTGCGCGGCACCGACGGATTCCTCACCTTCTATCTCGCGTGCCTGCGGGACGCGGTCTTCGTGGACATCTCCGACTTCGAGATCCGCGAGCGCCGCAGCGCCTTCGCCCCCGCCCTCGTCGCGCTCAAGAAGGTCATCTGGAAGCTCCTCAAGTTCTACACCTACCGCCTCTGGTCCCAGCAGAACCAGGTCAACGGCCTGGTCATCACCGCCCTCCAGGGCATCGAGGAACAGACGGAAGGCCGCATCGCCAAGCTGGAAGCGCGCGTTGCGGAGCTGGAGGCGCGGCTGGGCGCGGCGGCGGCCCCCGGAAAGGCCCGCGGCGATGGCTGAGCGCCTGGCGTTCGTCGCCCCCCGCTACGCCGGGGACGGCGCGGTCGGCGGCGCCGAGACGCTGCTCAAGAACCTCGCCATCCATGCCGCGCGCATGGGGTACGAGGTCGATTTCCTCACCACCTGCGCCCAGAACCACTACACCTGGGAGAACACCCTCCCGCCCGGCGCGCGAGAGACCGACGGCATGACCGTCCGCTTCTTCCCCGTCGATCCCCGCGACGAGGGCGCCTTCCTGCGCATCCAGCAGCAGATCGACCGCGGGGTGGCGGTACCGGCCGCGGACGAGGCGCTCTGGCTGCGCAACGGGGTGCATTCCTCGGCGCTGCTCGCGCACCTGGCGGCCAACGCGGACGGCTACCGTGCGGTCCTCGCGGGGCCGTACCTCTTCGGCCTGACCGTCGCCGCCGCCACGGCCCACCCGGAAAAGACCCTCCTCGTCCCGTGCCTGCACGACGAGCCGTTCGCGCGGCTCGCGACCATCCGCGCGATGTTCGGCGCCGTCGCCGGATGCCTCTTCAATTCCGGTGCCGAACGCGCGCTCGCCGGCGAGCTCTACGGCTTCCCCGACGCCCGCGCCCGCACCGTCGGCATGGGGCTCGATCCGTTCGACGCCGACCCGCGCGCCTTCGCCGCCCGCCGCGGCCTCGACGCCCCGTACGTCCTCTACTGCGGACGCCGCGAACCCCTCAAGGGCACGCCCCTCATCTGCGACTACATGCTGACCTTCCGCGAGCGGACCGGCCGCGATGTCCGCGTCGTCTTCACCGGCTCCGGCGACATCGAGGCCGCCGACGCCCTGCGTCCGGCCATCCTCGACGCCGGATTCGTCTCCGAGGAAGAGAAGCACGAGGCAATGGCCGGCGCCGTCGCCTTCATCCATCCCTCCGTCAACGAAAGCTTCGGCATCGTGCTGCTGGAGTCGTTCCTGGCAGGGACCCCGGCGCTCGTGCACGCCAAGAGCCGCGTTCTCGTCGCCCAGTGCCGCGCCGCGCAGGCCGGTCTCTGGTTCCGCCACTACCCCGACTTCGAGGCCGAGCTGCTCCGGCTGCTCGACGACCCCGCCGCCCGCGCCGCGCTCGGCGCCAACGGACGCCGCTTCGTCGCCCGCGAATACGCCTGGCCCGCCATCGAGCGAAAGCTCGCCGGGGCCATCGACGCCCTCCTCCCGCGCCGCCCGTGACCGCCCGGACCACGCTCATACGGGACATCCCCGGCAAGGCGCGCCCGCGCGAAATCGCCCTCGAACGCGGCGTCGACCGCACCGACGACGACATCCTGCTGGCCATCCTCCTCCGTACCGGCGGGCGCCGCGGGCAGGGCGTCCTCGAACTCGCGCGCGACGTCCTCGCCCGCTCCGGGCATTCCCTCGAACGGCTCGCCGACGCCTCCGTCGAAGAACTCGTCGCCCTCCCCGGGCTCGGCCCCGTCAAGGCCCTCGAACTCAAGGCCGCGCTCGAACTCGGCCGCCGCTCCGCCACCCCCGACACCGCCGGCGCCCGCCCCGTCGTCCTCGACGCCGCGCCCGTCCTGCAGCTGCTCGGCCCGCGCGCCGCGCGCCTCTCGCAGGAAGTCTTCTGGATGCTGCCCCTCGACGCCAAATACCGTCTCCTGCGGCCGCCCGTCGAGATCACCACCGGCCTGCTCGACACCAGCCTCGCCCATCCCCGCGAAGTCTTCCGCGAGGCCATCCGCTGCATGGCCGCCGCCATCGTCCTCGCCCACAACCATCCCTCCGGCGACCCGCACCCCTCGCGCGAAGACCTCCGCATGACGCGCCGCCTCGTCGATGCCGGACGCGTGGTCGGCATCCCCGTCCTCGACCACGTCGTCATCGGCCGCGGCCCGCCCCCGCCCCCGCATACCAGCCTCCGCGCCACCGCCGCCGTCCAGTTCGACGGCTGAAAGGTCCGGCCCCATGATCCTCGGCATCCTCTCCGACACCCACAACCACCTCGACGCCACGCGCCGCGCCCTGGCCGCGCTCGCCGCCGCCGGGGAGGAGACGCTCGTCCACTGCGGCGACATCGGCGACGACGCCCTCGACCTGCTTTCCGCCGAATGCCTCGACCGCGGCATCCGCGCCTGGGCCGCCCTGGGCAACTGCGACGGATGGAGCGACGCCGCCGTCCGTCCGGCGCCTGCCGGGATCACCCTCGCCCGCACCGTCTTCTTCGACGCGGACGGAAAGTCCTGCGCCGTGATGCACGGCGACGACGCCTGGGGCCTCTACCGCCTGGCCGCCTCGGGGCGCCTTGACTACCTCTTCACGGGCCACACGCACCGCCCCTCCCTCGAAACCTCCGGCCGCACCGTCCTCCTGAACCCCGGCTCGGCCGCCCGTCCCCGCAACGACATCCCCACCGTCGCCGTCCTCGACACCGCCACCGGCGCCTACCGCTGGATTCCGCTCGAATAGGGTGGAGCACCATGGGGGTGCCGCGACCGCACCCGCATCCCGCCCACGTTCTGCCCGCACGCCGACGGCGGGGCACCGTCGCTGGATTGGGTCAAGAAACAGTATGGCTTCTGCTTCGTCTTCTACAGCGGTTCAGAAACAGCGTAGCCGCCGCCCGTTGTGTCGCCCCCTTTTCCAGCCCGGACGCGCGTCCCTCCCCCCGGGAGGGTCGCGCTTCCGCGCGACCTTGTGTTTGGGAAACGGCCGAAAAGCCACAGACAATCTTCGACCGCTCTGGACGAGCTCTCCGCGCAAGCCGTTCCAAGCATTTGAGCGGCTCGCACGGAGTGCTCGCCCCACCAGGGCCCAAGGCATGGGGCGACCACCCTATTTCGAGCGCTCTACGCCCCCATGCGCATCGTGCGGCATCACACCTGCACGCCGCCGGCGGGCCGCCGTCGTCCCCGTGCGCGAAGCCCCGGGTCGCGTCAGCGCAGCCCGAGCCGCTTGAGCCAGGTGCGGAAGTCGTGCGGGAGGGGGGAGGTCGCCTGCAAGGGGGCGCGGGTGGCGGGGTGCAGGAAGCGGAGGTCGGCGGCGTGGAGGAGCTGGCGGGGGACTTCCTGGAAATCGGTGGCGCGCGTGGTGAAGTACTGGCGGTCGCCCAGGACCGGCGTGCCGGTGCCGTGGAGGTGGATGCGGATCTGGTGGGTGCGGCCGGTCTCGATGCCGACCGTCACGTGCGCGGCCTTCGGCGCGCGCGGGCGGGCGGAGACGACGTGGACGTGGCTCACCGCCGCCTTGCCGTCGATGCGTTCGCGGATGTCGTAGTCGGTCTCGGTCGGGACGCCGGCGACGAGGGCGTGGTAGAGTTTGCGGACGTCGCCGTTCTCGAATTCGGCGACGAGGGCGCGGCGGGTTTCTTCGTCCTTGGCGAAGAGGACGCAGCCGGTGGTGTCTTTGTCGAGCCGGTGGACGGCGCGCAACGACGGGAGGTCCAGCTGTTCGCGGAGGCGGGTTTCGAGGGATTTGGGTCCGTTGGTCAGGAGGGCGGGGGGCTTGTCGGCGACCAGGAAACGGGGGTCGTCGAGGAGGATGCGGATGGGCGGCGGCGGGGTGGCGGAGGGGGCGTCCTTGGGGACGGCGCCGGGGAGGAGTTCGACGGTGTCGCGGGTCTGCAGCAGGTGGCGGGCCATCCAGATGCGGCGGCCGTTGACGAAGACGAGGCGGTCGTCGAGAAGGGCCTTGGCGGCGCGCCGGGAGCAGAAGAGGGCTTCCGCCAGGTATTCCTGGAGTTCGACGCCGTTGCGGCGCGGAGGGGGGAGGCGGCGGAGATGTCCGCCGCCCGCGGGTTTTCCGGGCGCGCCGCCCGCCGCTGGTCGCCGCGGCCTCACTGGGCGAGGAGGCGGTTGATGGCGGCGGCGGCCTTGCGGCCTTCGCCCATGGCCAGGATGACGGTGGCGGCGCCGAGGACGATGTCGCCGCCCGCGAAGACGCGCGGCAGGCTGGTCTGGCCGTTTTCGTCGGCTACGATGTGGCCTTTGGCGTCGGTTTCGAGGCCGGGGGTGGTCGCCTTGATGAGCGGGTTGGAGCCGTTGCCGACGGCGACGATGACGGCGTCGACCGGCATGGTGTATTCGCTGCCGGGGATGGCGACGGGGCGCCGCCGGCCGCTGGCGTCGGGTTCGCCGAGTTCGTAGCGGAGGCACTCGATGGCGTTCACGCGGCCGCCTTCGCCCAGAATGCGCTTGGCGTTGACGAGCATGTGGAACTGGACGCCTTCTTCCTTGGCGTGGTGGACTTCTTCGGCGCGCGCGGGCATCTCGACTTCGGTGCGGCGGTAGATGAGGTGCACCTCCTCGGCGCCGAGCCGCAGGGCGGTGCGCGCGGCGTCCATGGCGACGTTGCCGCCGCCGAGGACGGCGACGCGCCTGGCGGCCGCCATCGGGGTGTCGGCGTGGGCGGTGTCGTAGGCTTTCATGAGGTTCGAGCGGGTGAGGTATTCGTTGGCGGAGTAGACGCCGACGAGGTTCTCGCCCTCGATGTCCATGAACTTGGGCAGCCCGGCGCCGGTGCCGACGAACACGGCATCGAAGCCGTCCTTGTCGAGCAGGTCGGTGAGCTTGCGGGTGCGGCCGACGACGTAGTTGGTGCGGATTTCGACGCCCATGGCGGCGAGGTTGTCGAGCTCGGCCTGCACGATGGCCTTGGGGAGGCGGAACTCGGGGATGCCGTACACCAGCACGCCGCCCGCCTTGTGGAAGGCCTCGAACATGACGACTTCGTGCCCGGCGCGGCGCACGTCGGCCGCCACCGTGATGGACGCCGGCCCGCTGCCCACCACCGCCACGCGCTTGCCGGTCGGCGGCGCGATCACGGGCGCGGGCTGGGAGCCGGTGGCGCGGCCGAGGTCGGCGCAGTAGCGCTCGACGCGGCCGATGGCGACGGCCTTGTTGACGTCCTTGAGGGCCTTGCCCATCGTGCAGTTCTTCTGGCACTGCTTCTCCTGCGGGCATACGCGGCCGCACACGGCGGGCAGCAGGCTCGTCTCGCGGATGATGCCCAGCGCGCCGGCGAAGTCGCCTTCGGCCGCCGCCGCCAGGAACTCGGGGATGCGGATCGCCACGGGGCAGCCCGCCACGCACGGCGCGTTCTTGCACTGGAGGCAGCGGGAGGCTTCGAGGCGCGCCTGTTCGGCGGTGTAGCCGAGGGCGACCTCCTTCATGTTGCGCCGCCGCTCGTCCGCCGGCTGCTCGGGCATCGCCTGCGGGGGAATCGCCATCTTCTCTTTCGGGGTCATGGATGCGCCTCCTCTATTCCTTCAAGCCCTTGGCAACCGCCTCCGCGTGGAAGCGGCAGTGCTCGTCCGCGATGCGTTCCTGCGCCTTGAAGGCGCCCAGGCGCGACATCATCTGGTCGAAGTCCACTTGGTGGCCGTCGAATTCCGGCCCGTCCACGCACACGAACTTCGTCTCGCCGCCCACCGACACGCGGCAACCGCCGCACATGCCCGTGCCGTCGATCATGATCGTGTTGAGGCTGACGACCGTCTTGACGTTGTACGGCTCCGTCGTCTTCGCGCAGAACTTCATCATGATGGGCGGGCCGATGGCGACCGCCAGGTCCGGCGGCGGCACCTGCTCGCACAGCTCCTTGAGCGGGGCCGTGACGAGGTCCTTGCGGCCGTACGAGCCGTCGTCCGTGCAGACGATCACCTCGTCCGCGATCGCGCGCATCTCGGGCTCCAGGATGACCAGGTCCTTCGTGCGCGCGCCGATGATGACGACCAGCTTGTTGCCCGCCGCCTTCATGCCCTGCGCGATGGGGTACAGCGGCGCGACGCCGATGCCGCCGCCCACGCACACCACCGTGCCGAACTTCTCGATGTGCGTCGGGCGTCCCAGCGGACCGACGAGGTTCTCGATGGAGTCGCCTTCGCGCAGCGCCGCGAGCTTGCGCGTGGTGGCGCCGACGACCTGGAAAATGAGCGTGACGGTCCCCGCCCGCTCGTCCGCGTCGGCGATGGTCAGGGGGATGCGCTCGCCGAACTCGGTGTCGAGCTGCAGGATGATGAACTGCCCCGGCTTGCGCTCGCGGGCGATTTCGGGCGCTTCGACGACCAGGCGGTAGACGTCCTGGGAGAGCTGCTGTTTCTGGATGATCTTGTTCATGGCACACTCCACGTTGCGCGGCCCCGCCACGGGGCCGCCTTCCCGACTGTTGTACCGCAATCCCCCCCGGTTGGCCAATCCCATATTGCGGCCGTGCCGCTTTGGCACTTCCATCCGTCCCCCCCTACCCCGCCCGGGGGTATCTCAGAGCCCGACGGCCTTCTTGCCGATGGCGGTCAGCCCGCCGGCGGTGTCCGCCCCGTGCTGGGAAATGGCATTGAGCGAGCTGTAGTCGCCGACGCCGACCCACCCGGCCTTGACGCCGACGTAGCCGTAGAGCCACAGCCCGGCCAGCACCAGCAGCGCAACGCCGACGACGGTCGGCAGAATCTTCTTGAGCAACAATTTGGTCATCATGGATTTTCCTCCGGTCCGTTTTGTTTTCCCCATTCTGCCGACACCGCCCCCGGCGGTCAAGAGCGGGTTCGCGCGGGTTCGGGGGCTATCGACTCCTCCCCCCTGCGCCCCGCCCCGCCTCACTCGCCGATGCCGGCGATGAAGCGGTCGGCTTCCTCGATGGCCTTGGAGAGGTCGTCCACCAGGCGGGCGACGTCGGTTTCCACGCGCGCGGTCTCGCCCTGCATCGACGCGATGGCGCGGGCGTTGAGGTTGTGCTTGAGGTAGAGGACCTGGTCGCGGAAGACGGACAGCACCGGCTCGATCCGCGACTGTGCCGCGCGCATGGCGTCGAGCATCCGCTCGCAGTCGGCCTGGGTCGCCTTGAGCTTCTTCTCGCTGTCGCGGCGGTAGGCCTCGTTCTGGTACTCGCCGAGTTCGCCCTTCCACTCCTTGAAGAGGTCCTTGGCCACCTTCTCCACCGCGTCGATCCGCGAGGACACCTCGGACGCGCGTCCTTCGCAGCGGTCGAGTTCCTTGGAAAGGCGGTTGTATTCCTTCTGGAGGTCGCCGCCGTCGAAGTGCACCACCGAACCAAACTGCTCCAGGGCGTCCTTGAAGACTTCCTGCGTCTCCTTCTGCGCATCGCGCGCCTTGGCCACCTTGGATACGAGCAGGTCGCGCTTCTCCTGGCCGAAAGCGGCCATGGTCTTGTAGTAGACCGGATCGAACAGGCAGCACCCCGCCGGCAGGAAGGCCGACAGGACGACGAGGGACGCGAGAACGGTGCGGAGGAATGTTTTCATGCCCCCCACCATACCCCCCGCCGCCGCCCTTGGCAACGCCCGATGCATCCGCCGGGGCATTCGACTGCAACCGACTGCAATCGAGTGCATTCGACTGCAATCGCTCCCCCTCCCCCGCCGCCGCCGCCGCGACTTTCCGCTTCCGCCCCCCGCGCCGCCGGTGCTACCATGGGCGGCATGAAAACCATCGACTGCGACCATCTCGTCATCGGCGCCGGCCTGGCCGGCCTCTCCGCGGCCCTCGAACTCTCCGGGCACGGACGCACCGTCCTCTGCACCAAGACCGACCTGACCGAAAGCAACTCCTCCCACGCCCAGGGCGGCATCGCCGTGCCCATCGACGACGCCGACAGCGTGGACGCCCACCTCCAGGACACCCTCGTCGCGGGCGCCGGGCTGACCGACGCCGCGGTCGCGCGCGAGATCATCGCGGCGGGCCCGGCGCGCATCGCCGACCTGGAGCGCTGGGGCGTGCGCTTCGAGCGGGCCCCGGCGGCGCCCGGCACGCGCGAAGCGGACGCGGCCTACGACCTCGGCCGCGAGGGCGGCCACAGCGTGCGCCGCATCCTGCACAGCGGCGACATCACGGGCGCGGAAGTGATCCGCGCGATGGCGGAGGCGGCGCGCGCGCGTCCCGACATCGACATCCGCGAGCACCTGATGGCGATCGACCTGCTGACGACCGGATGGCTCAAGATCGGCGGCCGCGACGCCTGCCTGGGCGCCTACTTCCTCGACCGCAAGACCGGCGAAATCCTGGCCGTGCGCGCCCCGCACACCATCCTGGCGACGGGCGGCGCCGGAAAGGTCTACCTCTACACCTCGAACCCCGACGCCGCGACCGGCGATGGCGTGGCGATGGCGTGGCGCGCGGGGCTGCCGGTGCGCAACATGGAGTTCGTGCAGTTCCACCCCACGTGCCTCTACCACCCGCAGGCGAAATCGTTCCTGATCTCCGAGGCGGTGCGCGGCGAGGGCGCGCGGCTGCTGAACGCGGCGGGCAAGCCCTTCATGAAGCGCTACGACCCGCGCGCCGAGCTGGCCCCGCGCGACATCGTGGCGCGGGCGATCGACCACGAAATCAAGTCCCGCGGCGACGCGTGCGTCTACCTCGACATCACGCACAAGGGCCGGTCCTTCATCCGCAACCGCTTCCCGAACATCTATGCGACGTGCCTGAAATACGGCTTCGACATGGCGAAGGCGCCCATCCCGGTCGTCCCGGCGGCCCACTACTTCTGCGGCGGCGTCGCGGCGTCGGTCAACGGCCGCACCGGCATGGAAGGCCTCCACGCGGTTGGCGAAGTCGCCTGCACCGGCCTCCACGGCGCCAACCGCCTGGCCAGCAACTCCACGCTGGAGGCGCTGGTCTGCGGGCACGCCGCCGCGCGGGACATCCTGGAGAACCCGCTGCCGTCCGTGCGCAAGATCCGGATCCCGGCCTGGAAGACCGGCAACGCCGTGCCCTCCGACGAAGCGGTCGTCGTGGCGCACAACTGGGACGAAGTCCGCACCGCGATGTGGGACTACGTCGGCATCGTCCGCTCCAACCGGCGCCTCTCCCGCGCCCTGCACCGCATCGCGAACCTGCGCCGCGAAATCCGCGCCTACTACCGCGACTACCTGGTGACCGACGACCTCCTCGAACTGCGCAACATCGCCGCCGTCGGCGAACTGGTGATCCGCTCCGCGATGCTGCGCCGCGAGAGCCGCGGCCTCCACTACACGCTGGACTACCCGACGCCGGTGGACAGCATGTGCCGCGACACGGTCATCCACGACCTCCCCGGCGGCGGCGCCATCTGACGCCCCTCCCCCGGCTCCGGGGTTTTCCAACCATTGGAGTCGTCACCCGGACCCCTTGCGGTTTCCCATGTGCAAGGATGGTAGGGCGGGCAGTCCCTGCCCGCCGGTGTCCGTCATGCCGGAGGACGGCGCCGGAAATGTGCGGACGCCTGTTTCCCCAAGTTCCGGCTGAATGGCGTCCGCATCCAATTTCCCAACCGGGCATCCGAAGTCACACAACCCTCCTGCACCCCCGCCCCGGCGCCCGCGGGGATTTGGGCTTTGTTTCGGGATGGGCGTTTTGTATGGTGGGGGCATGAAGACGAAGACGTGTCGGTTGGTCCATCGGGCGGGGCGGATGCTGGGGGTTGCCGCGGCGGCATGCGTGCTGGCTGCGGCGGCGGCGCGCGCGGCGGCGCTGCCGGATGCCGACCCGCTGCTGCTGGGCGACGAGGAGGAGCGCCTGCTCGTGCTGGCGCCGCATCCCGACGACGAGACCATCGGCGCCGGCGGCCTCATCCAGGAGGCCGTCGAGCTGGGGATTCCGGTCAGGGTGTGTTTCCTGACGATGGGCGACAACAACGAGCTGGCGTTCCTGTTCGTGCGCAAGCATCCGGTGGTGATGCCGGGCGCGGTGCGGCGGATGGGCGAGGTCCGCATGGGCGAGGCCCGGGAGGCGGCGCGGCGGCTGGGGCTGGACCCGTCGGCGGACCTGGTGTTCCTGGGCTATCCCGATTTCGGGACGCTGCACATCTGGAACGACCACTGGCGCGACGTGACGCCGCTGCGCTCGATGCTGACGCGCGCGACGGCGGTCCCCTACCCCGAGGCCCGCACCCCCGGCGCGGCCTACGCGGGCGAGGATCTGCTGGAAGACCTGACGGAGGTCATCCGCGAGTTCCGTCCGACGCACGTGGCGCTGCCGAGCGCGGCGGACCACAACGTGGACCACCGGGCGCTCTACCTCTTCGCGCGCGTGGCGCTGTGGGATCTGGCGGCGGAAGGCATCGCCCCCGAGCGCCTCGCCTACCCGGTCCACTATTCCCGCTGGCCCGCGCCGCGCCGCCTGCACCCGGAGCTGGAGGCCGCGCCGCCGCCGCTCCTGGCGGGATCGGACGAAATCGGCTGGCAGGTGTTCTCGCTGGCGCCGTGGCAGGTGACGAACAAGCTGGCGGCGGTGGAGGCGCACCGCTCGCAGTGCCTGTATTCGTCGGGCTACCTGACGTCCTTCGTGCGGACGAGCGAGTGGTTCGGGGACTTCGACGACATCGTGCTGCCGGGCGGCGTCGGCCGGGAGGAACTGGAAGACGGCGACACCGGCGCCTGCGCGCAGGACGACGCCTTCCTCGACGACCTGGCGGCGGAAGACCCGGCCTGGCGCAGGATCGCCGACCAGCAGGACGACGAAGAAGCGCAGGTCGGCGGTGACGATCTGGACTTCCTCGACCGGCGCATTTCGTCGGACGGCCGGAACCTGACGATGGTCTGCCGCTTCTCGCGGCCGGTGCCGGCGCGCGCCTCCGCGGAACTGCGTTTCTACGGCTGGCGGCCGGACGTGCCGTTCGGGCAGATGCCGAAAATCCTCGTGCGGATGGTCCCGGGCAAGGTGAAAGCGGTGACGGACCTGGACCGCAAGCTCGACGCGTCCGCGGTGGCGGTACCCGATGGACTCTACGGCAACGAGCTGGGCATCACGGTGCCGCTGGCGCTGCTGGGGAACCCGCAGAAACTGCTGGTGTCGGCATCCGTCTCGCGCGGCGACATGCCCCTGGACTGGGCCGCGTGGCGCGCGGTGGATTTCGGCGGCGCCGCGGGGGCGGCGGAGCCTCCGCCCCCGCCGTCGGCCGACCCGGCCCGGCCCGATCCCTACGCCTCGGCCTCGGCGGCGCGGCGCCCCTCCGCCCCGGACGGTCCGAAGCTCGTGCCGCGCGTGAGCGCACGCCAACCGGTTGCACCGGTCCTCGCGCCCCTTCCTGTTCCCGCCCCGGAACCGCCTCCGGCCTCGCCGCCCGCCGGCAAGCCGAAGCCGAAACCGGGCGACACCTCGGCGGCCACGCGCCGCGCGCACGCCACGGCGGCGGGCAGCGCGGACGAAACGGTGGTCTGGTAAAGGCATCCCCATGGCGGCGGCAGGCACGGACGGCGGCGCGCGGCCGGAAATCCCGGCGGACGCGCCGCGCGTGTTCGTCCACGTGGACATGGACGCGTTCTTCGCGGCGATCGAGCAGCGCGACCATCCCGAATGGCGCGGCAAGCCCGTCGTGGTCGGCGCGCCGCCGGACCAGCGCGGCGTCGTCTCCACCGCATCCTACGAAGCACGCGAATACGGCATCCACTCGGCGATGCCCTCCTCCGAGGCGGGGCGGCGCTGCCCCCACGCCATATTCGTGCCGCCCGACATGGTGCGCTACGAACAGGTGTCGGCGCAGGTCTTCGGCATCTTCAACCGCTACACCCCGTACGTCGAAGGCCTCTCCATCGACGAAGCCTTCCTCGAAGTCGCCGGCTCGCGCCGCTTCTACGGCGACGGGCGCGAAATCGCCGAACGCATCCGCGCCGACATCCGCCGCGAGACCGGACTGACCTGCTCCGCGGGCGTCGCGCCGAACAAGTTCCTGGCCAAGCTCGGCAGCGAATACCGCAAACCCGACGGCCTGACCGTTCTGCCCTTCGGACGGGCGGAGATCGCGGCCTTCCTGCGGCCGCTGCCGGTGACGCGCGTATGGGGCGTCGGCAAGGTGATGCGCATGGCGCTCGACCGGGCCGCGCTGCACACCATCGGCGACCTCCAGGACGCGCCGGAAGCCCTCCTCCGCCACGTCGCCGGCCCCCACGGCGCCGCCCACCTGCGGGCGCTCGCCTACGGCGACGATCCGCGCGAGATCGAACTCGACGTCCGCGAAAAGACCATCTCCCGCGAATACACCTTCCTGCGCGACGAAACCTCCCGCGCCGTCCTCGAAGACACCCTGCTCGACCTGGTGGACGACGTGGCGGCGCGCCTGCGGACCGACGGGCGCCTCGCCTCCCTCGGCCGCCTCAAGCTCCGCTGGCAGGGCTTCGAGACCCTCACCCGCCAGCGCCCCTTCTACCGTCCGACGAACCTGGAGGAAGACCTCCGCGCGATGGCCCATGACCTGTTCCGGTCGGTGGACCTCTCGCATCCGGTCCGCCTGATCGGCTTCGGCGTGGGCGACCTCGGCAGCGACGCCCCCCGCCCGCGCCAGCTGGACCTCTTCGATCCGGCGACCGGCGCCCCCGCGGCGCCCTCCTCGGCCACCGAAGCCCGCCGCGGCAAGCAGGCGCGCCTCGCCCGCACGGCCGACGGCATCCGCGAGCGATTCGGCCGCAAATCCCTCCGCCGCGCCCGCACCCTCCCCCCTCCCCCGCCCCGCGCCGCCCGCTCGCCCGGCAACCGCCCCTCCCCTCCGGAAAAGACCTGACCCGGCCTCGCCCCCGCCATCCTCCCCTCCAAATTCTGCAATCACGAGAATCCCCTTGACATCCCCCTCCCCATCCCCCACACTCCCCTCCCATGAACATCCTGAAAACCGCCTCCTCCCGTACCACCCCCATCACCCGCGCCGCCCTCGACATCGCCGGCACCCAACACGCCGGCATCGCCCTCGGCCTCGTCCCCCTCGTCCTCGGCGTGAGCGTCGCCGCCTTCACCGTCTTCGCCGCCACCGAGACCGGCCTGGCGATCGTCCGCGAACTCAGGCGCCGCCAGCGCCTCCGCGAAAAACACCCCGACAGCCCCTCCCTCCGCGGCGCCCCCACCCCCGCCGAACTCGCGGCCGACATCGAAACCCGGCCCCGCACCCTCCTCGTCCGTCTTCGCCTCGGCTCCCGCCTGGCCGACCTCGAACCCACGCTCGACACCACGACCCTCGGCTTCAAGAAACTCCGCAACGGCCAGAAGCGCATCCGCTCCCGCGCCCCCGGCATGAAAGGGTGGCTGGCGGACCGCCGCGTTCCCGCCAACTACACCACCCTCGTCCGCTACAAGAAACTCGCCCAGCGCCTCCGCCAGCTCCTCGCCCTCGACGACCGCCTTCCGCTCGAATGGCTTCTCCCCGGCGAGGCGCCCGACCACCCCCTCCCGCCGGACCTGCTCGCCCCCTACGCCACCGCCCGCCGCCGCCTTGCCCGCCTTCTCCGCGACCACTGGAACTTCACCCGCCTGAAAGCCCACGTCGAAACCAAACTGGGGCTCCCGCCGCTTCTCCCCTCCCGCCGGCCCCGCCGTCCCCGCGCCACGCCGCCGCACGACCGATCCGTGCAAGTCGACGCCACCAAACGCGAACTCATCCGCTTCCTCCGCGAGCCCCCGCCCACCCGCAAACTCGGCCGCCTGCGGGATCAAGCCCTCGCCTGGCTCCGTAGCACCCCCGCAGACTGATTGCCACGGCGATTCCTCACCTCTTCCTTTCCCATCCACCGGGCGCCCCGACCGCCCTCCCTCGCGCCACCATCCCTTCCGGTCCGGTTTTCCAACCATTGGAAACTTTTTTTCCAACCATTGGAAAACCCCGACCGATTTTTCCAACCATTGGAAAAAAGTTTTCCAACCATTGGAAAACATCCGAGGCCCTATCGTCGCATCCCTGTTTTTCATGGAGGAAAGCATGACGGAATCCGGGGTGATTTCTCCGGGTTCACGTGATTGCACGACATGGCGGGCGGCGGGCGCCGCACGTTTTTTCTCGCCCGCGCGCCCGCGACGCGGCATGATGCCGGACATGAAAAAGCCGCGTCCACCTTCCCTCAAGATTTCCGCCTGCGTCACCGCCGGCAACGAAGAAGACAAGATCGCCGCCTGCCTCGCCAGCCTGCAATGGTGCGACGAGATCATCGTCGTCGATTCCTACAGCAAGGACCGGACGTTCGAGATCTGCAAGCAGTACACCCCCAACGTCGTCCAGCACCCCTGGGAAGGCTACATCGCGCAGAAGAACTACATCCGCTCCCTGGCCAACTACCCGTGGATCCTCTTCGTGGACGCCGACGAAGTGGTCTCCGACGAGCTCCGCGAGGAGATTGAAGCCGAGTTCGAGCGCGGCCCCGGCGAGACGGTCGGCTACCAGTTCCCGCGCATGGTCCACTACCTCGGCAAATGGATCCGCCACGGCGAGTGGTATCCCGACATGAAGCTCCGCCTCTTCCGCAAGGACTGCGGCTACAGCGGCGGCCAGGAACCCCACGACCGCGTCATCGTCACCGGCCCCGTCAAGACGCTCAAGGCCCCGCTCCACCACTTCACATACGACGACATGTCGGACCACATCAACACCCTCAACCGCTTCTCGACCATCTCGGCGAAGCAGAAGGCGGCCAACGGCGAACCCTTCCGCTGGCGCGACCTCCTCTTCCGCCCGCCCTGGCGCTTCTTCAAATCCTACTTCCTCAAGCGCGGCTTCCTGTCCGGCAAGCAAGGCTTCATCGTCGCCTACATCTCGGCCTTCGGCGTCTTCCTCAAGTACGCCAAGCTCATGGAAATCGAGCAGCAGCGCCGCGCCGCCGAGGCCCAGCCGACCAAATGACCGACCCCGCCCACCAGCGGCTCGACGCCCCCGGCGGCTGGACCCTGTGGCTCACCCCGGACGCCCCCGCCGACGCCTGGCGCCCGCTGGCCCCGCGCCTCGGCGACCTCCTCGCCGCACACGGCACCCTCCTCTGTCCCCCCGGACGCCACCGCCTCGACCGCATCATCCTCTCCCCCGACGACCTGCCCGGCGGCGGCCCGCACGACCTCGTCGTCAAAACCTACGGCCCCGTCCCCGCCTGGCGCGACGCCGCCGCCCGCCGTCTCGGCATCGCGGGCAAGGCCGTGCGCGCCTTCCTGAACGCCCGCCGCCTGCAGGACGCCGCCGTCGGCACCCCCGCGCCCCTGGCGGCCCTCGAACGCCGCGACCCGCGCACCGGACGCCTCCTCGAAAGCCGCCTCGTGACCGCGTACGAACCCGGCCTCACCGACTTCCGCGCCGAACTCGAACGCATCTACGCCGAGGCCCCCCTCTGCGCGCCCCTCATGGACCTCCTCGAAGCCGTCGCGACCGCCGTGCGCGCCTTCCACGACGCCGGCCTCGTCCACCGCGACCTCGGCAACCAGAACATCCCCCTCCGGCGCGACCCCGGCGCCCCGCACGGCTGGCGCGTTCTCTTCCTCGACCTCAACCGCGCGCGCGCCTGCGACCCGGCCCCCACCGACGCCCAGCGCGGGGCCGACCTCGCCCGCCTCGACCTGCCGAGCGACTTCCGCCGCGTCTTTTTGGCCATGTACAACCGCGGCTACACCCCGTCCAAAACCCTCCTGCGCGCCGAAGCCAAGACCCGCGCCGCCTTCGCCCGCCACACCGCCCTGCGCCCCTACCGCCACCCCATCCGCGAAGCCCGCATCCGCCGCGCCGAAGCCGCCGCCCGCGCCGCCGGAACCGCCCCGCCCCGCACCCGCGGCCGCGACCTCTGGATCTGGGACGACCGCTCCTCACAACCCATCCCCGCCTACACCTCCCGCGACCGCCACCGCTACCTCTCCAACGCCAACGTCACCTGCGCCCTCGCCGGGGCCTTTCGCCGCGGACTCCCCCTCCGCCGCGAATACCACCGCCTGCTCGCCGAATCCTTCCGCACCCCCGTCCCTTTCGCGGGCGCCATCGGCGTCACCCTCGACCCCGACCCCGCCACCTGGTCCCCCCAATTCGCCGAACTCGACGGCCTCCGCCCGCCCGGCGCCGCCCCCCTGCCCGTCCTTCTCCGCCTCCACCACCACCTCGGCCCCGACCACTGGAACTGGACCCTCGACCGCGCCGGCGAACTCCGCCGCGCCGGACACCCGATCACCCTCGCCCTCCTCCAGTCCCGACGCGCCATCACCGACCCCGGCACCTGGCGCACCCTCGTCGAACTCGCCTATTCCCGCGCCTCCGACTGGGCCGACGCCATCGAGATCGGCCACGCCGTCAACCGCTGCAAATGGGGCCTCTGGGACCCGCGCGAAATCGAAACCCTCCTCGCCCCCGTCCGCGACATCCTCTCCGCCGCCCGCCCCCGCGCCGTGACCATCGGCCCCGCCTGCATCGACTTCGAACCCCACGCCCTCCTCGCCTTCCTCCACGCGATAAAGAAGCCCCTCCCCTTCGCCGCCCTCTCCCACCATTTGTACGTCGACCGCCGCGGCCCCCCCGAAGCCTTCCAGGGACGCTTCGACCTCGTCGCCAAATGCGCCCTCCTGCGCGCCGCCGCCCGCGTCCACGGTTTTCCGACCGACCGCATCGCCATCACCGAAACCAACTGGCCCCTGCTCGGCACCGGACCCTGGTCCCCCGTCACCTCCCCCTACGAAACCCTCGACCCGCGCCGCAACGACCCTTCCGTCACCGAAGAAAACTACGCCGCCTACATGGCCCGCTACCTTCTCCTCGCCCTGGCCTCCGGACACGTCACACGCGTCCACTGGTTCCGCCTGGCCGCCCGCGGCTTCGGCCTCGTCGACGACACCGACCCCGCCGCCCGCCGCCCCCGCCCCGCCTACCACGCCCTCCGCACCCTCCTCGCCAACCTCTCCTCCGCCACCTACGACGGCACCGGCATCCAAACCACCCCCGACGGCACCCGCACCCTCCGTTTCACCCGCCCCTCCGCCTCCCCCCTCACCGTCCGCTGGACCCTCGACACCCCGCCCACCTACACCCAAGAATGAAAACAACTCAAACAACTCCAAAACAACTCCACACAATCCGTCCGCTCCGTCCCGGTTGTCCCGTCTGTCCCGTCCGTCCCGCTTGTCCCCAGTTGTCTTCCAAGTTGTTTTAGTTGTTTTCCAAAAGGAGCCCCCCATGCAAATCGGCCTCAAAATCGACGTAGACACCCTCCGCGGCACCCGCCTCGGCGTCCTTCCCCTCGCGCGCCTGCTGGCCGACCGCGGCCAACGCGCCACCTTCTACTTCTCCGTGGGCCCCGACAACATGGGCCGCCACCTCTTCCGGCTCCTCAAGCCCGCGTTCTTCCTGAAGATGCTCCACTCCAACGCCCCCAACCTCTACGGCTGGGACATCCTCCTCAAGGGCACCCTCGGCCCCGGCCCGCGCATCGGCCGCCGCTGCGAAAGCATCATCCGCCAGACCGCCGACCTCGGCCACGAAATCGGCCTCCACGCCTGGGACCACCACGGCTGGCAAGCCCGCGCCGCGCATCCCGGAAAAGGCCGCGCCGAAGCCACCGACCAACTCACCCGCGGCATGGCCGAACTCCAGCGCATCCTCGGCCGCCCCGTCACCACCTCCGCCGCCCCCGGCTGGCAAGCCTCCCCCGACACCGCCCTCGCCAAGTCCGGCTTCCCCACCCTCCGCTACAACTCCGACTGCCGCGGCAGCTACATCTTCCGCCCCCTCCTCCCCGACGGCACCCCCTCGCCCCAACCCCAGATCCCCACCACCCTTCCCACCTACGACGAACTCATCGGCCGCGACGGCACCACCGCCGAAAACTACAACGCCCGCCTCCTCGCCCTCATCGAAGCGCCCACCCCCACCCCCCTCCGCGTCCTCTGCATCCACGCCGAAGCCGAAGGCGTCGCCTGCCACACCCTCTTCCGCGACTTCCTCGACCGCGCCCTCTCCGCCGGCCACACCTTCACCGCCCTGGAAACCCTCCTCCCCGCCGACCTGACGACCCTCCCCACCGCCCGCCTCGACCTCCACACCACCCCCGGCCGCGAAGGCTCCCTCGCCACCATCGACCCCGAAACCCCGCCCACCCCCTGAGGCCCATCCATGAACAATCCCCTCACCTTCCGCCCCGCCACCGACTCCGACTGCCGCCTCGTCTGGACCTGGGCCAACGACCCGGCCCTCCTCGCGCACACCTTCCGCACCCACGAACCCATCCCCTGGGAAACCCACCAGAAGTGGTATAAAACAACCCTCCTCGGCACCACCCGCCACCTCTACATCGCCGAACACGACGGCCTCCCCGCCGGCTACGTCCGCTTCGAAGACAACCACCTTGGCGAACCCGAAATCAGCGTCTACCTCGCCCCCCCCTGCCGCGGCCGCCACCTCTCCGCCCCCCTCATCAACGACGGCACCCGCCATCACCTCCTCCTGCACCCCGACCCCCGCCCCATGACCGCCTGGGTCCGCATCGAAAACGCCCCCTCCCTCGCCGCCTTCCGCTCCGCCGGCTGGCACCCCGACCCCGCCCCCGCCCCCTACCTCGCCCTCCCCGCCTACCGCTTCGTCTTCCCCTCCTGATTCCCTCCCTGTCCCGGTCCGCCCGTGGCCGCCCCGTCGGTCCCCCTCCCCTTTCCCCTCCCTCTGCAGCCCGTCTGCACCCGCCGCAACCGGGCTTTGCGCAGGACAGGGAAATCGGGTATGATGGCCGCATGAAGACTACCGAAACGAACGGAAACAGGCAGGGCGCGGCCCTGGTGCGGCGTCTGGAAACGCTGTTCACCGCGCCGGGAGCGAAGCCGGTACGGGAGCGCGACCTCGCGAAGGCGCTGGGACTCGGTCCCGGCGAACGCGGGGCGCTGCGCACCGCGCTGCGCGACCTCCAGGACCGCGGAATCGCCGCACCCTCGCGCGGCGGCCGTTGGAGCGCATCGTCGCGCAAGACGGCGGGGCTCGCGGAGGGCGTGTTCCGGGTGCGGGCGAACGGGTCCTGCTGGCTCGTTCCGGATTCGCCGGATTCGCCGCTGCTGCGGATCCGCCCCGAGCGCACGGGGGCGGCGCTCAACGGTGACCGGGTCCAGGTGCAGCCCGAGGTGCGCAGCGCGGCTTCGGCGCGGATGTTCGGCGATGCGGGCAGCGGGCGCGGGGACGTCCGCTGGGCGCAGGTGGTCAAGGTTCTGGAACGCCGGCGGACGCACGTCGTCGGCGTCCTGCGCACCACCCCCTACTACGCCTATCTCGTGCCGCGCGATCCGCTCCTGCCCGCGAACGTGCGGCTGGAGGGCGATCCGGCGGCGCTCGCCGCGCACGCGGGGCACCTCGCGGCGGCGCGGCTGCTGGAGCCGGAGGCGGGATCGGAGGCGGTGCTGCGGGCGGAGTTCACCGAGGACCTCGGCGACCCGGAGGACCCGGCGAACGACATACCGGCCATCCTGCTGGACCACGGACGGCGGGAGGAGTTTCCGCAGGCCGTCGTCAAGGAAGCCCGTCGCGCCCGGCCGCCGCGCCGGGGCGCGGACGGCGCCGTGCCGCGCGGCCGCGAGGACCTGCGGGGGCGGACGATCGTGACGATCGACCCCGCCGACGCGCACGACTACGACGACGCGGTGTCCGTCGACCCGCTCGACGGCGGCGGGTGGCGCCTGGGGGTGCACATCGCGGACGTGGCGGCGTACGTGGAGCCGGGGTCGGAGATCGATCTCGAAGCCCGCCGCCGCGGCAACAGCACCTACCTGCCCGACCGCGTGATCCGCATGCTGCCCGAGGACCTCACCGTCCGCGTGTGCAGCCTCCAGCCGGGCGAGGACCACTGGACGCACAGCGTCGAGATGGATTTCCTCCCGGACGGAACCCGCACCGCCGTCCGCACCTTCCGGTCGGTCATCCGCTCCGCCGCCTGCCTGAGCTACGAACAGGTGCAGGCCTGGTTCGACGGGGCCGGGCCGGGACGCATCCCGGAGCGCGTCCTCCCCGCGCTCGGACGCCTGCGCGACCTGGCCCGCGTCCTGCGCGAACGCCGTTTCGCGGAAGGCGCGCTCGACTTCTCGCTCCCCGAGGTGCACGTGCTCGTGGACGCGGAGGGGCGGACGGCGGGGTTCGAGAAGCGCGGCTCGTCGGAGGCGTACGCGCTCATCGAGGAATGCATGCTCGCCGCGAACCGCGCCGTCGCCGAGAAGGTTTTTTCTGCCGGTCTCCCCTGCATCTACCGCATCCACGAGGAGCCGTCCGACGAGCAGTGGGCGCGCATGGATACCGAACTGCGCGCGCTCGGGCAGGACGGCCTGCGGCGGCGCGACGCCCAGGAACTCAACGGCATCGCGCGCGGCGTCGTCGGGCGCCCGGAGCAGTACATGGTGACGCTCACGCTCCTGCGCAACATGAAACGCGCCGTCTACGCCGCCGAATGCCTGCCGCATTTCGGGCTCGGCTTCGAACGCTACGCCCACTTCACCTCGCCCATCCGCCGCTATCCCGACCTGCTGCTCCACCGCATCCTGAACGCCCTCGAAGAACGCCGCCGCCGCCCCGCCTACTCCGCCGAAGACATCGCCGCCCTCGCCGTCCACTGCTCCGGCACCGAACGCGAATCCGCGGAGATGGAAATCCAGGCCGTCGTCGCCAAGCGCATCCGCTGGTACGCCGAACGGCTGGAGCGGCACGACGTCGGTCCCTGGCCGGGCGTCATCGTCGGCCTCACCCCGAAGGGCCTGATCGTCGAGCTCCCCGACACGCTCCAGCAGGGCATGCTCCCCTACGCCGCGCTCGGCAAGGAGCGGTACTGCGTCGCCGACGACCAATGCTCCGCCCGCGGCCGTTCCGGCGGCTCCCCCTACCGCCTCGGCCAGCCCGTGGACGTCATCCTCGCCGCCGTCGACGAACGCCTCCAGCGCATCGACTTCGCCCTCCCGGAAGCCCGCCCTCCCCGCCCTCCCCGCCGTCCGCGCCGCCCCCGCCGCGCCGGCAACTGAGCGCTCGCACCCCGTCCCCTCCCCCTTCCCGTTGCGCCCTCCGCGGGGAAGGGCCACGCTTCCGCGCGGCGGTGATGGGGCTTGCAAGCGGGGGGGCGGGTGCGGTATGGTTCGCCGCATGAACAATCCGAACTATCCGGTCCTCGAAGTCCTCGTCCGGCTCGGCATCGCGCTGGGTCTGGGGCTCCTGATTTTCATCGTGCCGATCGCCCTGAAGAACGCGCGGTACTCGCCGACGACGGGGCGTCGCATCCTCCACACCGTCGTGGCGCTGGTGGCGGCCGCCGGATTCGCGTTCGGCGTCCATTACATGTTCCAGCACTGGATTCCGGAGTCCCCGGACGAGCCGCAGAAGGCGCCCATGGAATACCCGTCGGCGCCGGTCAACTGACGTCCCAGCCGTGAAACTCGACCGCCTTCTCTCCATCCCCTCCACCGAGTGCGTGCTCGCGGGCCCCGCGGACGCGGAGTTCACCACCGGATTCACCTCCGACCTGCTCAGCGACGTGATGGGCAACGCGTCGGAGGGCGCGGTGCTGATGACCATCCAGGCGCACAAGAACACGATCGCCGTCGCGACGCTGGTGGGGATTCCCGCGATCCTGGTCTGCACGTCGCGGCCGGTGCCGGAGGACATGGAATCGGCGGCGCAGCAGGAAGGCGTCGCCATCTACCGCACCGCCCTCCACCAGTACGAGGCCTCGGTGGCGCTCCACGCGCTGCTCGCGGAAGGCGGTGAAGCGTGAGCGGCTACTACGGTCGGCCCTTCAGCCCCTTCTCGGCCCCGCGCGGCGGCGGCTTCTTCGACCGCCTGCCCCCGGTGACGGGGTGGCTCATGAAGGCGAACATCGCGGCGTATCTCGTCACGTGGATCGGGTGCGGCGTCCTGCGCAGCCCGATTTTCAACTATCTCTATTCCATCCTGGCGCTCTCCCTGGCGGGCGTGAAGCAGGGGATGGTCTGGCAGCCGCTGACGTACATGTTCCTGCACGGCGGCTTCATCCACATCCTGTTCAACATGATGACGCTCTACTTCCTCGGCCCCGAGACGGAGCGCACCATGGGCTCGCGCCACTTCCTCGCGATGTACCTGCTGAGCGGCATCATCGGCGGACTCGGCTGGCTGTGGTTGTCCGGGTCGGCGGCGGCATCCTGCGTGGGCGCGTCGGGCGCGATCTTTGGCATCCTGGGCGCGTTCGCGACGCTGTACCCCAAGCGCGAGCTGACGATCTTCGTCTTCATCTTCCCCGTCACCGCGGCCGCGTGGAAGATCGTCGCGGGCATCTCGCTGCTGCAGTTCCTGCTGGTGACGGGCGGCGCGAACGACAACATCGCGTACGCGGCGCACCTGGCGGGCGCCTTCGCGGGCTTCCTCTACATCGACCAGCTTTTCGAGAACCGCCACTTCCGGCGCCTGCTCTCGCGCATCGGCGGCGGCTTCAAGTGGCCCTTCGGCGGCGGCGACGCCCGGCGGTCCCCCTTCTCGCGCGACCCCGACCGCGACCCGCCGCCCTCCCGCGAGGAAGTGGACCGCATCCTCGAAAAGATCGCCCGCGACGGCATCGAGTCCCTCACCCGCGCCGAGCGCCAGACCCTCCACCGCGCCTCCCGCACGATGTAAGGCAACCACCGCCCGTTTTTCACTTTTCTCTTTTCACTTTTCACTCGCCCCTCCCCCATGCCGCTGTTCTCCACGCCGCCGCCGCCCCCGCCGCCCTCCGCCATCCGCGTCGCCGAGGACCCGCCCGCGGCGCCCGACTGGGCGAAGGACGCCGTCTGGTACCAGATCTTCCCCGAGCGCTTCCGCAACGGCGCCCCGCAGTCCGATCCGCGGCCCGAGGACTTTTCCGACCGCCCGATTCCCGGCTGGCGCATCCGCCCGTGGGGGATGGAGTGGTACGCGCGCGACGCCTGGGAGACGGCCCGATCCCCGAAGTACTGGGACACCGTCTTCGACCGCCGCCTCGGCGGCGACCTCGTGGGCGTGCGCGAAAAACTGCCGTATTTGCGCGACCTCGGCGTCACGGCCCTCTACCTCAACCCCGTCTTCCAGGCCGCCTCCCTGCACAAGTACGACGCCACCTGCTACCACCACATCGACCCGACCCTCGGCCCCGACCGCGCCGGCGACCTCGCCGCGCTGGCCGCCGCGCGCGAGACCGAGGACCCGTCCACGTGGATCTGGACCGCCGCCGACCGCCAATTCCTGGAGCTCGTGCGCGACGCCCACGCCCTGGGCATCCGGGTGATCCTCGACGGCGTGTTCAACCACAGCGGGCGCCGGTGCTTCGCCTTCCGGGACATCCTCGAAAACGGCCCCGCGTCCCCCTACCTCGGCTGGTACCAGGTCGCCCGCTTCCGGCGCGACGGCACCCCCGAATACGCCGCGTGGGACGGCCCGAACGGATCCCTGCCCGCCTTCGCGCGCGCCCCCGGCGGCGACGACCTCGCGGCGCCCGTCAAGCGCTACCTCTTCGACATCACCCGCCGCTGGATGCGCCCCGACCCGCCGCCCGGCGTCCCCCGCGACGGCATCGACGGCTGGCGCCTGGACGTCGCCTTCTGCGTCCCCCACGGCTTCTGGCGCGACTGGCACGCCCACGTCCGCGCGCTGAACCCCGACGCCTACACCACGGCCGAAATCGTCGGCCCCGCGCAGGAGTGGGTGCGCCCCGGCGAATTCACCGCCGCGATGAACTACGAGTGGCTTTTTCCCACCCTCTCCTTCTTCACCCCGCACAGCCAGGCCCTGACCGCGACCGCCTTCCGCGCCGCCATCGACCGCCTGCACGCCCGGCACGACCCCGGCACCACGCTCGTCATGCAGAACCTCCTCGGCTCCCACGACACCGGGCGCATCCTGACCATGCTGCACTCCTCGTGCCCGCCCTTCGCCAACTGGGACAACTACTTCCGCTGGGCGCGCGTGGCCGACAACGCGCAGCTGCGGACCGACGCCCCGTCCCCCGACGCCCTCGCCCGCCTGCGCCTCGCGACCGTATGGCAATTCACCGCCCCGGGCGCCCCGATGATCTACTACGGCGACGAACTCGGCCTCTGGGGCGCCAACGACCCCTGCGACCGGCAGCCCATGCCGTGGCCCGACATTCCCCTCGACCCCGAGACCCTCGGCTACCGCGGCCCCCTGCCCGCCGCCACCCCCCGCGTCCCGAACGCGCCCCTCCTCGCCCACTACCGCGCCCTGGCGACCCTCCGCGCCGCCCACCCGGCTCTCCGCCGCGGCACCTTCCGCTGGCTCGAAACCGGAACCGAGACCGCCATCGCCTACGAACGCCGCCTCGGCCCCGACCGCGTCCTCGTCTGCCTCAACAAAGGCCCCGCCCCCCTCCCGCCGCCCCCCGCCTTCCCCTCCGGCACCCCGCCCATCCCCCCCCTCTCCTGGACCATCGCCCCCGCCCCATAAGAGTATGGCCCGTGGCCGCCCCGCCGGCCACAACCCGCCCGCCCGCCCGCCGCCCGCGGTTTTTCCAATGATTGGAAAAAAAGTTTCCAATGGTTGGAAAAATTTCCGCGATTTTTCCAATGATTGGAAAAATTTTTCGCCCGTTTTCCAACGATTGGAAAAACTTTTCCGCCCCTCCCGCCCCCCAAAAAAACCGCCTCCCGACCCATCGCGTGAGATTACGGAAAAATCGCACATTTTCCCCTGTTTCACACCCATCATCCCCCCCATGAACACACACCCCGCCCGCCCCCCCCCTTGGGAGGCCGTCCGAAGTCCGGTGTCCGAAGTCAAAAAAAAGCGCCCCTCCCGGAGCGCTCCCCAAGGGGAGGGACGCGCTTCTGCGCGTCCTCCGCAAAACCAAATTCGGCTCCCGTTTCTTTGTCCCTTGCGCCTTGCCGAGGGGGCCCTTACCGCCCGGCGGCGCCATGTGCGCCGATGATTTCGCAGGCGCGGCGATGGCAAGTGACAACGGCGTCGATGGCGGCATGGAGGTCCGCCAGCGGCATCGAGACGATGCTTTCCAGGCGGTTGCCGTCGGGGAGCCAGCGCTGGGTGGAGGCCAGGGTGACGTCCGGGAGGTAGGGATGTCCATCCAGGGAGAGCGCAAACGACACGGGGTTGACGAGGTCCTTGAGTTCGATCTCGTCCGCGCCCATGGCCCGCATCAGGTTGCGCAGCGCCGGCAGAATCGCGCGGAGCGCCGGCCGCAGGCGCACGTAGCCGCAGGCGGCCCCTTCGGGCGCTTCCCCGTAGGCGGCGGCGAAGGACGGCATGGCGGCGACCGGGCCCTTCGCGGTATGCCCGGCGGCGAGGTCGGCGAGCACGTCGCCGAGGCGGCCGTCGGGGAGCGTCCCGAGGTACAGCGCAGGTCCGGCGGCCGCGGCCTCGAAGAAGCCGAGATCGCGCGCGGAATCGTTGCCTTCTCCCTCCAGGCGGAAAGTGTAGCGGCGCACGGGCGTCCCCTGCACAGTCCGTTCGCCGACGGGCTCGATGCGGATCCGGGAGGCGGCCACGGCCACGTCGGGAACGTCGTCGCCATCCTCTTCGGCGATGGCCGCGAAGGCCCCGGCGAACGCGGATATCCCCCCCTCGAGGATGGCGGGCACCCCGTCGAGGGCGGTCTGCGGGTCGGCTGGGAACGCGAGGAGGGCGGCGCTGCCGGCTTCCTCCCCGTCGTCCGCAGGGAGGAGGGCAATGGCGTATTCGTCGCCAAGCAGCCGGAGGAGCGGGAGGCAGGCGGCGGTCAGGGCAACGTCCGCGGCGGCGATCCGCGGGTCGTCGTCCCCGGTGTCGCCGGACAGGAAGGAGCGGAGTTCATCGTCGGAGAGGACGGACAGTTCCTGGCGGCAGGTGGCCGCCGCCACGGCGTCGGGGAAGAGGATGGCGTTCGCGAGCGGCGAGACGGGGGCCCCGATGCCCGAAACGATGCGTGCCTGGGGTACGTCGGGAATGTACGCGGCGGAGAAATCGGCGCGGAAGCGGTCGGCCCCGTCGAGTCCAAGTCCGAACGCGACGGCACGGAAGGGGAAATCGGGGTCCGCCAGGATCTCCCGGAACCCTGTGGCGGAAGAATCCTCCGGAGCTGGGGTCCAGACCGTTTTCAGCGCCTCGAAATCGATGGTACTGGCCAGCACGCCTTCGGCGGGCACGTCGGGGGTGGCGTCGAGTAGCGCGAGGGCCTGCGCCGGGGGGATCGGGTTGGGTTTGGTGTAGTCGATGGCTACGAGACGTCCTCCGCGGGGAATGAAGAGGCTCCGGGCGTTCGCGGGAAGGCCCGTACGGAGGAAATGCGCCCCTTCCGGCATGTCGACGCCTTTGGGGGTGTCGACGGCACCCAGTGCTCCGGCCAGCTTCTCGAGGACTGCGGAGGCATCGCCTCCGGCGGCGGGGATGTCGAGCAGGTAATTCGGCGCCTCGCAAACCAGGAAGCGAACGGTCTCCCCGCCGTCAACGACCTCGAACGGATTGATGCCACGGGCCTCGCAAGCCCCGATGAACATCCCCTTGGCCTGCCCGGCGGGGACGTAGGGAGCGGCGATGCGGTCGGTGGCGGCGAACAAGGCATCGAGCCCGCGGATTTCGACCTGCGCGAAGGCGGCGGGCCCGTCGGCGCGCACGGTCGGGACCATCGCGAGAGCGGCGGCGATCGCGAGCACGGCATGGCGGATGGTGGATTTCATGGCGGAAGCCTCCAATACGTTTCTCTTGCATCAAAGCATGCCCGACCCCCGCCCCTTCCCGCAAGCAAAAACCGCCCCCGGCCCCCGCCCCCTCCAACCCACCGATGAGATTACAGAAAATACACGCCTTTCCCGTCGATTTCACCCACATTCCATCCCCATGAAAATCTCCCCTTTCCCTCCGCCGCCGCCCCATCCGAGTCTTGCCGTGGCCGCCCCGCCGGCCACAACCCGCTCCGCCCGCCCCCCGCCCGCAACTTTTCCAATGATTGGAAAACTTTTTTCCAATGGTTGGAAAACTCCGCCCATTTTTTCCAATGATTGGAAAAAAACTTTCCAATGGTTGGAAAAATTTTTCCACCCCTCCCGCCCCCCAAAAAAACCGCCTCCCGACCCATCGCGTGAGATTATGGAAAAACCACACATTTTCCACCGTTTCACACCCATCATCCCCCCCATGAATACACAAGCCCCCCGCGGGTTGGCGGGGGCGGTCCGAAGTCCGGCGTCCGAAGTCAAAACAAGGTCGCGCGGAAGCGCGACCCTCCCCGTCCGCTCTCCAAGGGGGAGGGACGCGCTTCTGCGCGTCCTCAAACGGTTCAAGGAATTCCGCCGCTCTCCGGCAACTTCCCTTTCACACGGCCGCGACGAAGCGCGGCCCTCCCGAAACCGCATTTCATGCGCCGCCCTTCCGGGAGATGTTCCAGGAGGGAGGGCCGTGCTTTGTCACGGCCTTACCGCCCGGCGGAACCGGGGCGACCGGAATGGGCGACCCCGGCGACACCGGTACGGATCGCAATCGCGGCCTTGCTGATGGCGTCGATGGCAACATGGAAATCCGACAGCGGCATCGAAACGACGCTTTCCAGCCGGGCCCCCTCGGGGAGCCAGCGCTGGGTCGAGGCCAGGGTGATGTCCGGGAGCGCGGGGTCGTTGGCGAAGGCGGTCGCGACTCCGGCGAGCGCCGCAGCGGTGGCGGGGACGATGCCGGTTTCGTCCTCGGCAATCACGTTGTCGACAAAAGCCTGGAGCTTGGGCAGGATCGCGCGGAGCGCCGGCCGCAGGCGCACATAGCCGCAGGCGGCCCCTTCGGGCGCTTCCCCGTAGGCGGCGGCGAAGGCCGGCATCGCGGCGACCGGCCCCTTCGCGGTATGTCCGGCGGCGAGGTCGGCGAGGACGTCGCCGAGGCGGCCGTCGGGAAGCGTCCCGAGGTACAGCGCGGGTCCGGCGGCCGCGGCCTCGAAGGCCCCGTAATCGCGCGCCGGCGTCTCGTCCTCCCCCTCCAGGCGCACGACATAGCGGCGCACCGACGTCTCCCTCACCGACCGTTCGCCGGCGGGCTCGACGCGGAGGCGGGACAAAGCGTCGACCACGTCGGGAACATCGTCGTCATCGTCGGCGGCAGAGCGGCGGGCATCGGCGAACGCGCCAATCATCCCGTTGAAGCAGTCGGGCACCCCGTCGAGGGCGGCCTGCGGGTCGGCGGGGAACGAGAGCAGGGCGGAGCCGCCGCCCTCCTCCCCTTCGCCCGCGGGGAGATAGGCAACGGCGAACTCGTCGCCGAGCATCCGGAGGAACGGGATGTAGGCGGCGGCCAGTGCGTCGCGCACGGCGGCGGTCCGCGGGTCGTCCTCCCCGGCGACGGAGGCCAAGCCGTTTTTGCCGTTCAGGACAGCGCGGAGTTCGTCGTCGGAGATGCCGGACAACTCCCCGTGGTAGGTGCCCGCCGCCACGGCGTCGGGGAAGAGGATGGCGTTCGCGAGCGGCGAGACGGGGGCCCCGATGCCCGAGCCGTGGCGCGCCTGTGGGGAGTCGGGGACGTACGCGACCGACCAATCGGTGCGGAAGCGGTTGGCCTCGTCGAGTCCGATCCCGAGGGCGAGGGCGCGGACGGGGAACGAGGAATCCGACAGCCGCTCGCGCAACTGCGCGCCGCTCGTCCCCGCCCTGCACTTGGCGAGGAGCGGCAGCACGGCCCCGAAATCGACGGCCGCGGCCAGCACGCCACCGGCGGGCACGTCCGGCGCGGCATCGAGCAGGGCGAGGGCTCCGTCCACGTCGCGGACATCGTGCGCGAACGCGGAATGGGGCACCAGCGCGATGCGCTCCCCGCGGGGGATGCAGAGCGTGCCGGAGAGGGAGAAGCCGCCGGTGAGCAACGACAGGGCCCCTTCGGGGAGAACGATCCCGTCCGGCACATCCGCTGCGGGAAGCGCTTCCGCCAGCTTCCCGAGCGCGCCGGCCGCATCGCCACCGGCCGCCGGGAAATCGACCAGCACATCCCAGTCATCATCTATGCCGTAGACCACGCAGCGCACGGTCCCCTCCCCGTCGACGACCTCGAACGGATCGACGGCGCGCGCGCTGCAAGCCCCGATGAACATCCCCTTGGCCTGCCCGGCGGGGACGTAGGGTGCGGCGATGCGGTCGGCGGCGGCGAACAAGGCATCGAGCCCGCGGATTTCGACCTGCGCGAAGGCGGCGGGCCCGTCGGCACGCACGGTCGGGACCATCGCGAAAGCGGCGGCGATCGCGAATACGGCATTGCGGATGGTGGATTTCATGGCGGTGGCCTCCAATACGTTTCTCTTGCAATGCAGAATGCCGCAAGGCCCCGGACTCCGCAAGGAAAAACGCCCCGTGTCTTTCATGGCGTCGGAGCATGGCAGAACCGACGGAAAATCCAATGTTTCCCGTAATCTCAAAAAGGATTCCGGACGGGCCGGATGGGGACTGCCTCCACGGAACAGTTTTCAACGCTTGGAAAATTTCATTTCCCCGACCGGGACAATTTCCCGCCCCGCGCGCATGGCCCAAACCACGGGAGGTTCCCCCAATCCCACGGTCCCTGCCAGGACCCACTCCCCGGGGCCGGCGACGGCCCGCGGCGCGGGCCCGCCGCATCTCGTCACTCGTCTCTCGTGTCCCCCCTCCCCTTCCCGGTTGTCACGGAGCCAGCGTCGCGAACGACACGTTCCAGAGATCCGCCTGGCGGCAGAAATCCAGCACCCGCACCACATGCTCGTAGGGCGTCGTCTTGTCCGCCCGCAGCAGCACCGGCTGGCCGGGAAACAGCTCCACCAGGCGCGCCAGCATCCCGCGCAGGGCCTCGTCGTCGAGGTCCTGCCCGTTGACCACGGTACGCCCGTCGGGCAGCACGTTGACGATGACCTCGCCCGGCAGCCGCTGCGGGATCTCGCCCGTCTCGGCGGTGGGGAGCGTCACGTCGATTTCCGTCTCCCACTGCGCGAAAATCTGGCTGGTCACGAAGAAGCACAGCAGCAGGAACACCACATCCATCATCGGCGTGAGCGGCACTCCGCCCTGCACGGCGGTCGGATCGGCCTTGAGGAAGTTCATTCCGGGCTCCCCTTGCGCGGCAGCAGCGCCGCCAGCTCGGCCACCGCGGTCTCCAGGCGGCCGACCAGCGCGACGACGCGCCCGCGGAAGACCGCCCACGCGATCAGCGCGGGGATGGCCACGCACAACCCGGCGATGGTGGTGATCAGCGCCTGTCCCACGCCGCCGGCCAGCTCCATCGGACGGGCCTTGGCCATGTCGAAGGCGACCGAATTGAACGCGCGCAGCATGCCCACGACCGTTCCCAGCAGCCCGACCATGGGCGCGACCGACGACAAATCCATCAGGTAGTGGATGAGGCTCTGCATCCGCCCCGCCTGTCGTACCCCTTCGCTTTCCATGACCTCCCGGACCGCCGGCGCCCCCGCATCCGGGTTGTCCTCCAGGAAGTCGAGTCCGGCCGCGACGACGCGGCCGAGCGCCGTCGGACGGTCCGCGCACTGCGCGCGGGCCTCCCGGGCGCGTCCGGCCAGAAGCAGCTCGCGGAGGCGGGCCCGCTGGGCTTCCGGCGCCACGGTGCCCGTGCGGAGGACCGCCGCGTAATACACGATCAAGGCCAGTCCCACCACCGAAAGCGCCAGCAGCACGTACATCAGCGGCCCGCCGATGCGGAACAGCTCCGCGGGCGTCAGGCCCGCGGGGGCGGCGACGGCCTCCGCCTCGGTGGCGAGGGCGCAGGCGGGGATGGAAAGCAGTCCGGCGGCGGATTTCAAGAGGGTTTTCATGCGTGGTTTCCTTTTTGAAGACAACCGCCCATCTTGGGGCAACTCCGCGCCGATGACAACACTTTTCCGCCGTCCGCCCTCCGAAAACGCGCTTGTCCCTCCCGTCCCCCCGTTGCTACACTTCTCCCCATGCACACCCCCACCGCCATCCACGCCCCAACGGAATGTTCCAATCATTGGAAAGCTTCCGCCCTCGCCCTGGTCATCCTTTCCGCGTGGTTCTGCGCGCCGCCTCGCGCGGCGGCGTCCCCCGAGCCCCCCGCCGGTTCCCCCGAGCCCCCCGCCTGGCCCCTCCCGTGGGAGTGGGACGCCGGCGCATTCGCTTCGCATCTCGAGTCCATCGACGGCGCCGACCGCACCCGCGCCGCCGGGCCGTTCTACGAGCACACCACCGCCCCGGACGGCACCGAGCTGTTCGCGCCGGTGCGGCCCTTCTGGAGCCGCGCCATCGACCCGGTCGGCGGGCGCACCAACTGGGATGCGTGCTGGCCCGTCGCGGCGGGGAAGACGTTCGGCGACGAGCGGTCGTGGCGCGTGGCGAACGTGTTCGGGTTCGACAAGGATGCATCCGACTCGACGTCGAAGGCGGACCATCTGTGGGTCCTTCCGGTATGGGCGAGCGGGCAGACGGCGGAGGGGCAGTCGTACGCGGCGCTGTTCCCCTTCGGCGGGACGGTGCGCGATTTTTTGTGGAAGGACCGCATTTCGTTCGTGCTCTGGCCCATCTGGATGGAGAGCGACGTCAACGACCTGCATACCACCGACATCCTCTGGCCCATCTATTCGCGCGGCCTCTCCGATGACGGCAAGTGGGACAAGCTGCGCGTGTTCCCGTTCTATTCGCGCGTCGAAAACAAGCGCCAGTTCGTCAAGAAGTCGGTGATGTGGCCCTTCTGGAACCAGGCCGAGTACACGCACCCGAAGGCGAACGGCAAGGCGTGGGTGCTCTTCCCGGTATGCGGCCGCGTGGACCTCAATTCGCAGAAGGGCTGGATGGCGCTGCCGCCGCTCTTCCAGTACGTGGAGGGCGAGCAGATGACCCGCCTCTACTGCCCGTGGCCGTTCTTCCAGCGCGAAACCGGCAAGTACCGCCAGCGGCTCTACGTGTGGCCGTTCTGGGGCACCCGCACCGACGGCGACCTGCGGCGGACCTTCTGGGCCTGGCCGTTCCTCATCCGCGAGCAGAACCGCGTGGGCCGCGAGCAGCGCGTGCGCTGGACGCTGGTACCCTTCTGGAACCGCGTCACCACCAGCGTGCCCGTGGGCGACCCGCCGCCGGAGCCGAAGCGCGGGAGCCTCTTCTCCGCCATCGCCCCCGGTTCGGGGGACGGCGACGGCGATTCCGCCGCCGCGCCCCCGCCGCCGCCCGCCGACGACGGTCCGCGCCGCATCACCGCCACGCGCACCAAGGTATGGCCGCTCTGGTCGCACGCGTCGAACGTGGACACCGGCGAGATCCGCTGGCGCACGCTGGAGCTCTGGCCCGGACCGAATCCGGCGCCGGTGGAGCGCTCCTGGGCACCGCTCTGGACCCTCGCCGACTACCGCGCGAAGGAGGGCCGCTCCGAACTCGACGTCCTCTGGGGCCTCTACCGCCAGCGTTGCGAAGCCGACGGCTCGCGCAGCTTCAGCGCCTTCCCCCTGTGGGACCACGACCGCAGCGAACCGCGCGGCGAGCGCCACTGGTCCTTCCTCAAGGGCCTTCTCGCCTGGGACCGCACCCCCGGAGAGCGCCGCCTCCGCTTCCTCTGGCTCGGCAGCTGGAGCTTCGACGCGCCCGCCGCGGAGGAGGCCCAAGCCCTGGAAAACTAGGTATCTAGGTATCTAGATCTCTAGAACCCGAGGTTCCCTCCCATGTACGACTGGCTCATCCTCAACGGCACCCTCCACGACGGCCTGGGCTCCTCCGCCCGACGCGCCGACCTGGCGATTTCCGGCGGCCGCATCGCCGCCATCGGCGACCTCTCGCGCGTGGAGGCTGCGCACACCCTCGACGCCGCGGGCCGCTGGGTGTGCCCCGGCTTCATCGACGCCCACTCGCACTCCGACGCCTACCTCCTCGTCGAGCCCTCCGCCGCGTCCAAGCTCACGCAGGGCATCACCACCGAAATCACCGGCAACTGCGGCGCCTCCGCCGCGCCGCGCTTCGGCGGCTACGAACTGCCCAGCGACTGGCGGCAGCAGACGTATCCCCGTCCCTGGCGCACCGTCGCCGAGTACCGCGCCCTCCTCGCCGAATGCCGCCCCGCCATCCACTCCCGCATGCTCTGCGGCCACCGCAACCTGCGCGCCGCCGTCATGGGGACCGCCCCGCGCGCCGCGACCCCCGACGAAGTCCGCGCCATGGTGCGCCTCCTCGATCAGGCCCTCGACGAAGGTGCCGCCGGCGTCTCCACCGGCCTCGTCTACGCCCCCGCCATGTTCGCCGGCCGCGACGAACTCCTCGCCCTCTGCCGCTCCGCCGCCCGCCGCGGGGGATTGTATGCCACCCACATGCGCAGCGAATCCGCGCGCCTGCTCGAAGCCGTGGACGAAGCCCTCGACCTCGCCCGCTCCACCGGCGTGCGCCTCCAGATCTCCCACCTCAAGACAAGCGGCCGCCGCAACTGGCACAAGATCGGCGAGCTCCTGGAAACCCTCCGCCGCGCCCGCGCCGCCGGCACCGACGTCGCCTCCGACCGCTACCCCTACACCGCCTCCGGCACCGACCTCGACATCCTGCTCCCCGAGTGGGCCGAACAGGACGGCCGCGACGCCATCCTCGCGCGCGTCCGCGACGGCACCACCCGTGCCCGCATCCTCGCCGAGTGGGCCGAGAGCCGCACCGACGCCGACTGGGACACCGTATGGATCGGCTGCACCCACGCCCCCGAAAACGCCCCCTTCACCGGCCGCCCCCTGCGCGAAGCCGCCGACGCCTGGCACCTGCCCCCTCCCGAAGCCGCCCTCCGCTTCATGGACACCGACGACCTCTACACCGGCGGCTTCTTCTTCGGCATGAGCGAAGACAACATGCGCCGCATCCTCGCCGAGCCGTGGATCATGGTCGGCTCCGACGCCTCCCTCCGCGCCCCGACCGGCCCGCTGGCCGCCGACCACCCCCATCCGCGCGCCTACGGCACCATGGCCCGCTACTTCCGCCTCGCCCTCGACGAACTGCGCCTCCCCGCGCCGGAAGCCATCCGCAAGATCACCTCCCTTCCCGCCGAACGCTTCCGCCTGTCCGGCCGCGGCATCCTGCGCGAAGGCAACTGGGCCGACATCACCGTCCTCGACCCCTCCGCCTTCCGCGACACCGCCACCTACGCCAAGCCCCACTCCTTCTGCACCGGCGTCGCCGCCGTCTTCGTCGACGGCACCCCCGCCCTCCTCGACGGCAAGCCAACCGCCGCCCGCGCCGGCACCTACCTCGACTGACCGGGCCTCCCCCCCTCGATTGCAATCGACTGCAATCGATTGCAAACGAGTGCCATCGAGGTCCCTCCTCCCGCCTCCGCTCCGAAGGACTCCCCACACGCGATATCAAGGAAAACACGCCAAAACAGGCCTGTTTTACCCATTCATCCCTGCATGAAAAAAGGAGCCGGCGGAACCGGCTCCCAGCGGATTCGATTGCAATCCGGCGGCGGCTACCAGACCACCGGCTCGTTCCAATCGCCCTTCGACTCGCGCGCGGCCGGGGCCGCCTTCGCGGGCTTCGCCGCCGGCTCCGCTTCGGAACCATCCAGCATCACGGGCGAATCCCAGGCCGGCACCGCCGTCTTCGGCTTGAGCGGCTTGCGGGCTTCCGACGAGAACGTGTCCTGCTTCTGCGACGCCCCCATCGGTTCCACCGGACGGACCCGCTCGCCGTCCCGCATGGCACGGTCCTTGCCTTTGCCCTTGCCCTTCTTCGCCGCGCGGATGACGTCCGCCGCCGCTTCGCCCTCTTCCGGGGTCGCAAACGACGCTTCGGCTTCGGCCACGTCTTCTTCCACCGGCGCCATCTCTTCTTCGGCGACCGCCACCTCGGCGACCGCCTCTTCGGCTGCGGCTTCTTCCGCCACAACCGCCTCTTCGACGGCCGCGGCCTCTTCCTCGACGGCCTCGGACACCGCTTCGGCCGCTTCTTCGACGGCTTCTTCGACGGCTTCCGCGGCCGGTTCGGCCCCGAAGGCCCCGTCTTCTTCCGCGAACAGGTCCGCGAACGGGTCCTCTTCGACCACTTCCTCCGCCACCGCTTCCGCGGCCGCGGTGACCTCTTCGACCGCGGCATCCGCGGTTTCTTCCACGGCTTCCCCGGCCGCCGCGGCTTCCGTTCCCGCATCCTCGAACAGGTCCGCGAACGGATCCTCCCCGCCCGCTTCCACGGCCCCGGCCATTTCGTCGACCGTCTCCGCGACCTCTTCCGCGGCTTCTTCCACCGCGCCGGATACATCCACCGGTTCCGCATCGACCCAGGCGTCGGCGAACGGATCGGCCTCTTCGACGGCCTCCGGAATCGCCTCGACGGCCTCGGCCGCTTCGGCCACGGCATCCGCCGCCCCGTCCGCGGCGGCTTCCACCGCCTCGGGCACGGCTTCCGCCTCGTCGAAGAGGTCCGCGAACGGGTCTTCTTCGACCACGGCGGTCTCGGTCACTTCCACCGCCGCCGGCGCTTCTTCGACGGCATCGTCGCCCAGTCCGGCCAGCAAATCATCCCAATCGTCATCCTGCGCCCCGGCCACGGCCGCAACCGACAGCGCGCAAACAACCGTCAACATCCAACGCGACATAACAACACTCCTTGTTTACAATAATTTCCGACATCCTATCTCATTCCATGGCCCTTGGCAATCACGCTTTTTCGCGCGCGCAGCGGACACCCCATTGCCGACGGCGCGGACGCGGGCGCGGGATCGCCCGCACGGGTAAACCGTTTCACTCCGCCCCCCCGCTTTGCGCTTGCCGCCCGCGCCGCGCGGGAGGAAACTGTCCGCATCATGTCAACGGGAACGTGCAGAATCGTCGTCGGCGCCGACCACGGCGGCTTCGAGCTCAAGGAGCAGATCGCCTCCTGGCTCAAGTCGCTCGGCCATGCCGTCATCGACGTCGGCACCGCCGCCAAGACCCCCTCCGTCGATTACCCCGTCTTCGCCGCCAAGGTCGCCCGTACCGTCGCCGCCGGCCGCGCCGACGTCGGCATCATGGTCGACGGCGCCGGCATCGGTTCCGCGATGACCGCCAACAAGATCCCCGGCGTCCGCGCCGCCGCCTGCTACAACGAGGCCCTCGCCCGCAATTCCCGCCAGCACAACGGAGCCAACCTCCTCACCCTCGGCTCCGGACAGACCCCTTTCGAACAGGCCAAAGGCATCATCCAGACCTTCCTGGCCACGGACTGCACCGAAGAGAGGCACCTGCGGCGCGTCCGGATGATCAAGGACCTCGAGACCGGACGCGCGGCTTCGCCCGTCATGGCCGCAATGAAGGAGATGAAATTGGACCTCAGCCCCCAGGACATCGCCCGGATCGCCGAGCGAGTGAAGCAGATCGTCGGCGGCGGTTGCGCCGTCGGCGGCGCCCAGGTCGCGGCCGCCACCGGCAACCTTTCCGCCCAGCAGCTCGCGCGCATGATCGACCACACCCTCCTCAAGCCCGAGGCCACGGCCGACGACGTGAAGAAACTCTGCGCCGAAGCCATCCAGTACAACTTCTGGAGCTGCTGCGTGAACTCCGCCATGGTCCCCGTCGCCGCCCAGGCCCTCCGCGGCTCCTCCGTCAAGGTCTGCGCCGTCGTCGGGTTCCCGCTCGGCGCCATGTCCGCGCAGATGATGGCCATGGAAGCCCGCAACGCCATGCGCAACGGCGCCCGCGAAATCGACATGGTCATCAACGTCGGCAAGGCCAAGTCCGGCGACTGGGACGGCGTCGCGCGCGACATCCGCACCGTCTGCGAATCCGTCAAGGACGGCCGCGGCCTGCTCAAGGTCATCCTCGAGACCTGCCTGCTGACTCCCGACGAGATCGTCAAGGCCTGCCTCGCATCCATGAAGGCCCGCGCCGACTACGTCAAGACCTCCACCGGCTTCAACAAGGGCGGGGCCAAGGCCGAGGACGTCGCCCTCATGGCCCGCACCGTCGCCCCCAAGCTCGGCGTCAAGGCCTCCGGCGGCGTCCGCACCTACGCCGACGCCATGCTCATGATCCGCAACGGCGCCACCCGCATCGGCGCCTCCTCCTCCGTCAAGATGATGGAAGAAGCCCTCGCCGCCTGCGGCGGACGCTGAAGATTTAAAAAAGCAACCCCGAAACAACAAGAGGTAAAATTATGGCAGATGCACTCGGAATGATCGAAACCCGTTCCTTCCCCGCGACCGTCGAGGCCGCCGATGCGATGGTCAAGGCCGCCAAGGTCGAACTCGTCACCTACGAAAAGACCGGCGGCGGTTTCACCACCGTCATCGTCCGCGGCGACGTCGCCGCCGTCAAGGCCGCCTGCGACGCCGGGCAGATCGCCGCCGGCCGCGTCGGCGAAGTCGTCTCCGTCCACGTCATCGCGCGTCCGCACGCCAACGTCGACGCCGTGCTGCCGCTGGGCCGCGCTCCCGAAGCCCCGAAGGGCCGGAAGTAATCCCTCCGCGCGGGGGAGGGCCGGCGGGCGGGCCACAGCCCCCTGCCCTCCCTGCGCACCATTCCTTCCCTCTTCCTGACCACCCCGTCCACCCTCCCGGAGAACCCCATGAACCTCGGCAAAGTCGTCGGCACCGTCGTATCCACCCGCAAAGAGCCGTCCCTGGACGGAATCCGCTTCCTGCTGGTCCGCCTCGTCGGCACCGACGGCAAGGAAACCGGCAACTTCGTCGTCGCCGCCGACGCCATGGGCGCGGGCCCCGGCGAGTACGTCCTGACCGCGGCCGGGTCCTCCGCCCGCCAGACCACCGTCACCCAGAACCGTCCTGTCGATGCCGTCATCATGGCCATCGTCGACACCTGGGAAATCGGCGGCAAGACCCTCTACGTCAAGGACTGACCCCTTTCCGTTTCCATTCCCTGGCGGCGGCCTCCCCAACCCGGAGACCGCCGCTTTTCCATTTTTCCCGTCCCCGCCGCACCCCCACCGGATCCACTTTTGGAAACAGGAAAAACCCCGGGGTTTCCCCCTCTTTTCCCCCCATCCCTTCTCCATGAACACACGCCCATCCCGGCCTCCGCCCCCCCTCCAGCCCCTGCCATGCGCAATTTGACAAGGGGACCCCACCCCGGTATAGTCCCCGGCAATTGAAAACAGCCTGCCGGAAAACGGTTTCCGGCGCTTCCTGCATGAAAGGACCAATGACCCCATGAACAAGAAACTCGTTTGGATGATTCCCTGCCTGGCGCTGCTGGCCGCTCTGGCCGCCTGCAACGACGATTCCGCCGCGCCCGCTTCCCCGAGCGAATCCGCCGCCCCCGAAGCCCCGGCCGCAGCCCCCGCCGCCGAGGCCGCCCCCGCCGCCGAGGCCGCCCCCGCCGCTGCCGCGGACCCCGCCGCGGCT